>DPKX01000060.1:0-29531 GCA_003542295.1 Candidatus Atribacter hydrocarboniphilus | reverse complement strand
GGTATTCCAGTCATTTGGGGAGGAGGAGATGGTCCTTTTGCCAACTTAGGAGAGGGGATGTTTCATCAGCGAGAGATGGTGATTACGGTTGGTTCTTCAGGAGCAGTCCGAATGTGTGACCATCAACCGGTTTTTGATCCCAACCAACGAAGCTGGTGCTATTATCTTGCTGATGATATCTGGGTAGGGGGAGGAGCAATTAACAATGGCGGGATTGTCTATTCATGGATGAATGATCTTTTAAACGATGATACTCAATGGGAGATTGATCCCCAGCGTCCTCGACCTCTATTTCTTCCCTTTTTAACTGGTGAACGAAGTCCGAACTGGAACGCCCAAGCCCGTGGGATCTTCTTTGGTCTTTCATATTTTCATACCAAAGAGGCTTTAATGCAATCAGCTTATGAGGGAATTGCTTTCCGTATTCGTTCGATTTATGAGCTATTAAAAGATATTATTGGAGATCCCTCGCAAGTTGTTGTCAATGGTGGCTTTGGCATATCTCCGAAGGGAAGTCGTATTCTCTCCCATGTTTTAGGAATTCCCATACAACTGAGTGAATTTCCTTCGGCACCTTGCCGGGGAGCATTTTTTTTGGCGATAAAAGCTTTAGGGCAGATTAAAAGTTTTGATGAAATTTCTCAAAACCACCTTAAACAGCTGAATATACTTCAACCGAATTCTGACTATAGTGCTTTTTATGATCAACTCTACCGATTTTATGAAAAAGTTTACCAAGCCAATCGGGGACTATTCCAAGAATTTAGTGAATTTCATTTGGCATGACCGAAAAAAGAGATAAGTGCTTTTCTTGAAAGGAGAGGAAAAATGAATGCCTGAAAAAAATGACCTGGCTCTGATCGGGTTAGCAGTGATGGGTCAAAACTTGGCTCTCAATATCGCCAGACACGGATATGCTTTAGCTGTTTATAACCGAACCCCGTCAAAAACTCATGATTTATTGGCCAGAAAATCTCCAAATGATAAGATTTTTCCTGCTTTTGATCTTTCCGAGTTGGTAAGTTCTTTAAAAAAACCCCGTAAAATCCTGTTGATGGTGAAAGCCGGTCAACCGGTTGATGAGCTTCTCCTTCAGCTTTATCCTCTTCTCGAAGCAGGAGATGTGATCATCGATGGAGGAAATTCGCACTTCCTGGATACCGAACGACGGGAGCAGGAAGCCGAAAAACGGGGATTCTATTACTTAGGAACTGGAATTAGCGGAGGAGAAGAGGGTGCCTTGCACGGTCCTTCTATTATGCCCGGGGGGCATCAGGCTGGATATGAATTCATTCAGGATATATTGCTGAAAGCAGCAGCTCAAACCAAAGATGGGCCCTGTTGTGTTTACTTGGGTCCAGGTGGAGCTGGCCACTTTGTAAAAATGGTTCACAATGGCATCGAATACGCTCTTATGGAGCTCATAGCTGAAGCTTACGACATCATGCGCAAACTTTTCAAGATGGACCCTCCAGCTATAGCTGAAGTCTTCAAACAATGGAACCAACGAGAAAATTTAAATTCTTTTCTGCTTGAAATATCAATAGAAGTCTTAAATTATCGAGATCCGGAAACTGGTTTTTATCTCATTGATTTGATCGATGATCGAGCCGAACAAAAAGGAACCGGGAAATGGACTTCTCAAATCGCCCTGGATTTTGGTGTTCCTATTCCAACTATCAATCAAGCGGTGGTCGCTCGGGTTCTCTCAGCTCGAAAAGCGAACCGTCTCAAACTATCGGCAAAAATTCGCTCGAAAGCTTCTCTTTCCTTTTCTAATCAAAAAATCCAGCAGTCCCTTACTGCTTTAGCCGATGGATTATATCTGGCCAATCTCATGGCATTTAACGAGGGAATGCAAATGCTTTTCGTTGCCTCTCAGGAAAAATGCTGGAACCTTCCGCTGTCTGATATTGCTCGAATCTGGAAAGGAGGCTGCATTCTTCGAACCCGACTTTTAAACAGGATTCAGCTTGCCTTTCAAGACCCTACCTTAGAAATGCTTATTGAATCTCCAGAGTTTATTCCTGATCTCCAGAAAAAGCTTTCTTCGCTTTGTCAAGTTGCTAAAATTGGTGTGGAAAACCACCTTCCACTTCCTTCTTTTCAAGGAGCATTAGCTTCACTTGAGGCTTGGTCTTCGTCATCGCTTCCAACCAACCTTATTCAAGCCCAACGAGATTTCTTTGGCGCTCATACCTATCGACGAATTGACCGGGAAGGGATCTTTCATACCCAATGGGAGGATAAATAATTATGATGAGTGAGTTAGATAGCCCAGCTATTGGTCTTTCTGATTCAGAATTAAAACAACTGATTTTTCAAGAGTTGGAAAAATATTCTTTTGATGGAAAAAGGATTTTAGTTATTGTTCCCGATAACACTCGGACTATTCCTCTTCAGTTATTCTTCTCCTCTTTTCAAAGCACTCTTTTAAAACGGGTTAAAAAATTAGACTTTCTTATTGCTTTAGGAACTCACCCGGCCATGACTTCAGAACAAATTCATGAACATTTTGGAGTTACTCCATCCCAAGCAAAAGCATCAGGAATCAATATTTTTAATCATNNATTAGCTGAAGAGCAGGTAAAAAAAATAACCGGAGGTCTCCTATCGGAATCGATTCCTGTTGCCATCAACAAGAAAATTTTCGAGTATGATGAATTAATCATCCTGGGTCCAGTTTTTCCTCATGAAGTTGTTGGTTTTTCAGGGAGTTATAAATATTTATTTCCAGGTATTTCAGGACCAGAAATTATCCATGCTTTTCACTGGTTGTCGGCTCTTATTACCAACCCAAAGACCATCGGTCATCGAGATACTCCTCCTCGACAGGTTATTAACCAAGCAGCTCAATTGGTATCCATACCAATGACAGCTTTTTGTGTTGTTATGAAAGGGAAAGTTCCTTTTGGCCTCTTTGCCGGGGATCCAGTCGAATCCTGGCAGCAGGCGGTTGGTTTATCAGCGCAGGTGAATGTCGTTTACAAGCCAAAGCCCTTCCAAAAGGTAATTTCAATTGCTCCGGCTATGTATTCCGAACTCTGGGTAGGTGGAAAATGTATGTATAAACTGGAACCGGTTGTTGACGATGGAGGAGAAATTATTATTTATGCTCCCCACCTTAAGGAAGTCTCGATAACTCATGGGAAATACCTGATGGAAATTGGTTATCATACTCGAGATTACTTTCTTGCCAATTGGGAGAAATGTCAGCATGTTCCCAAAGGTATTGTAGCTCATTCAACCCAGGTGAAGGGGATCGGTACTTACCAGGATGGTAAAGAGTATCCACGAATTCAAGTAACCTTGGCTACTGGTCTTCCTCGCGAACTTTGTGAGTCAATCAATCTTGGCTATCTTGATTATCGTTCACTTAATCCCAATAACTACCTGGGGAAGGAAGAGGAAGGAATATTAGTGGTTCCCAATGCAGGAGAAATGCTTTATCGCCTTCAAGATGGAACTACTCCTGATATCGACCGCTTGCAAAGAGGCGAAAGGTCTTTTGGTGTTCTAACTTGAGGTGATTGGTTCCCAGTTTTTTATTAGGATATTTCATTTATTAAATAAAGGTGTGATAACTTACTGGAGAAAAACGAGGCTAGACCTTCATGTTGCTTAAGCCGCACCAGATGACAATGAAAATAAGTATCCCCCTCACCCTGACCCTCTCCCACCAAGGGGCGAGGGAAAAAAATAAATAAAAGAATGAAATAGTTCCTTCTCCCTGTTCGTACAGGAGAAGGTGAGGATGAGGGTGAAAACCTAGAATGAGACCCCTGGTTGGTTGCTCNNGAGGATGAGGGTGAAAGCCCAGAATAAGATCCTGGTTGGTTGCCCTAAAAGAATTACCTTAAAAAACGTCCAGGTTTTTACAAGATAGACTTTCAGGTTGCTTTTAGCAGTACCAGATGAAGATGAAAATAAAGAAAAATATAACCCACCCCTAAACCCCTCCCAAGAGGGGAATAAAAAATCAAGTAACGAAAGGCCTTCCAAAAAATTCCCCTCCTTGGAGGGGTGTCGCTCTGCGACGGGGTGGGTGTAGTTTATTTTTTCCCATTTCCCATTCATTATTTACTGTATTTATTGGGTGTCGCTTGCGAAGGGTCGGATGCCTTTAATTTCCTTTCTCCCTTTCCCTCGCTAGCCCGCTCGCCCGCTCTCCCGCTCGGCTTTTTATTACTAATCACCCATCACGGTATTTATTAGAAAGTCTTAGATTTCATTGACTGATTTTTTTGCCGTTTATTATTTAGAGCAGGAAGCAGATAGCGGAGAATCATAGCGAGGATAATAATACTCCCACCAATCAGTGCCCATTGGCTGGGTTTTTCTCCAAGAACAAGAAAAACCCATATCGGATTAAGGATTGGTTCAATGATTGGAATCAGGCTTCCTTCTAAGGCAGTGACGTATTTAATAGCAATGGAATACAAAATATAAGCTAAACCAATTTGAAATAAACCCAGTAGAATAAGGCCAAGCCAGCTTCCTTTCCCGGGTGCCGATGTCAACATAAAAGGAATAGCAATCAGAGCAGTGAGAATATTACCCATCAATACTGATTCAAGGGGAGATGCGTCCTTTTGACTACGAAGATAGATGGTGAGAAGCGCAAAAGTTACTCCACTTAGAATGGCTACAATATTTCCCAGTACGTTGCCGATTTGAAATTGATCAAAAAAGAAGAGCATCATTCCTCCAATAACAGTAAAAATTATTATCCAATCAAGTCGGCTGGTTTTCTCTCCAAGAATTCTGTGGCCAAGAAGTGCCACGTAGATTGGTGCACTATACTGAAGGAGTATCGCATTGGCAGCGGTTGTTTTCTTGGTGGCATAAACGAAGAGGATGACAGTTGCAGCATAGAAAAGGGCTCCTAAAATCTGATTTTTTGACCAGTTAAGCCGAGGGCGACGAAGATAAAAAAGAATAAAAACACTCGCTATGGCGCTACGCATACCTGCAATTGCAATTGGATTCCAGGTTACTATTTTTATCAATAACCCTCCAAAGCTCCAGAGGACAGCTGTAAGGATGAGAAATAATATCGCTTGGGTTCTGCTCAACTTTGAGAACATAATTCACCATTATACTCGAAATCTTGGTTTATTAAAGAAAGCAAATTTTAGTGAATTATCCGATTCAAAATACTTAGTTTTAAAATATTTTTCTCTTTCCTGTTTACTTGTTTAACCTGAAAATCGAAATATTTGTTTCCTCTATTTTGGTAATTCCCTCCCTTGGGAAGATTGACGTACCTGCCACTTGATGGTATCAGATAAGGATGAAAAAATAATTATCTAAAACCGTCATTACTAAGAGTCCAATTGTTCTTTGGTTGGACAACGTAAGAATCTCATCTGACACTAACGGTGTCAGATGAGATTCTTACGCGGGAAAGCACCAATCCGGATGACGGCATTTTTAAGCATTAGTGTATTTTCAGGATAGACCTTCATGCTGCCTAGCAGCACTAGATGACAATGAAAACCCAAGATTCGACATGCTATGGCATGTCGCTACACTAATAAAAGAATGGGCACAATACATTATGCCCCTACAATTTTATATTCTTTTGTAGGGGCTTGATTTATCTAACCCGTAGATGGAATTCTTGGAAAAAAAGTAAAAAATATTAATAAATAATAAACCCATTATCCCTCCTTTTGATTCATAGTCTTTATACTTATCCTTGTTCAAATAACGCTTTTTATAAGGTAAAATATGATAAGATAAAAAACTTGCCAAATAAGTGAGGATTCATTGAAATGTTCAAGATAAAATTATATTGGTTAAAATTCAGTGGTTGTGTCATAATTACTGTTCTTATATTGAGTTGGTTTGGATTATGCCAGGAAAAAGTTAATATTGATGAAATCCTCAATAATATGTCACTCGAGGAGAAGGTTGGACAAGTTATCTTTGGATTTTTTCGAGGTCCGGTTTTGACTCCAGAGTTGGAAGAAATGATTCGAGATTATCATTTAGGGGGAATTATTCTCTATTCCAGTGCAGGGAACACAGAAAGTCCAATTCAAGTCGCTTCTTTAATAAATGCCGTTCAATATTGTGCACAAAAACATGGACAAATACCTCCCTTGGTTTCTATCGATCAAGAAGGTGGCCTGATAATACGTTTAACCGAAGGAGTAACAGTATTTCCGGGGAATATGGCTTTAGGTGCTACTAGAAATATTGATTTAGCCAGAAAATCTGCTGAAATCACTGCTCGAGAATTACGAATTCTTGGGATTACTTTAAATTTTGCACCGGTAGTCGATGTGAATAGTAATCCAGCAAATCCAATAATCGGTATTCGTTCCTTTGGTTCTGACCCGGAAATTGTTTCAAGCCTTGGAACAACAATGATAGAACCTTACAAAAAAGAGCGAGTTCTCTGTACAGCAAAACATTTTCCCGGTCATGGGGATGCCGGAATCGATTCTCACACCGGTTTACCTTTTATCAATCGAAGCCGAGAAGATTTGGAAAAAGTTGAATTGGTTCCCTTTATACGAATGGTACATAATGGTGTACCAGCAGTTATGTCGGCTCACATCATTGTGCCGGATTTGAGTGGAAGAGACGATTTCCCTGCGACTCTATCGAAAGAAATTTTATCAATTCTCCGTGATGATTGGGGCTTTAATGGTCTTATTATTACTGACTCGATGGGAATGGGAGCGATAGACCAACGCTGGGGTATAGTCGAAGCATCGATACTCGCTTTTCAAGCGGGAGCTGATGTGCTTTTATTTGGAGCGGATAAGAATCATGAACCAGCCGAACAGAAAGCAGTATACCAAGCTCTTTTGGAGGCAGTACAAACTGGGCGTATTCGTGAAAGTCAATTGGACGAATCGGTTATGAGAATCTTACGCGCTAAAGCCGATGCCGCAGTTTTTTCCAATCCTTATCCTGATTTCGCGAATATAGATGAATTGGCTTCACCGGAAAGCCATAAAATAGCACGAGAAATCGCCATGCAAAGTATTACATTAATAAAGAACTCAGAACATCTTCTTCCAATTGATAAGCAGGTATCCATCCCAATAATATGGCCAAAAGAGTATGAAAAGTCTTTACAGCTCTTATTAAAAAACTGCCCCAATTTGAAGCCATTCCTTCTCTCGATTGAACCTTCCGATGAAGAAAGAAATGCTCTTCGAGAAAAAATTCAGGAGAACGAAATGAAGATAATTGCTTGTTATGATCTTCATCGAAATACTCAATGGAAAGAATTGGTAGATTTTTTAACCAACGAGAAAACTATCCTCATTGCGATGCGTTCTCCTTATGATTTTCTTAAAGTGACTGATTATGGGGCGGCTATTGCAACCTATGGAGATCGGCCGGTTAGTATTGAAGCTTTAGGAAATATTCTTAAGGGCGAAATACAGCCGAATGGCCAACTTCCAGTTGAGCTCCCAGGTCAGTATCATTTGGGATGGGGTTTGAAAGAATTTTAAAACAAAAAAAGAGAAAGTGACTAATAATATGAAAGTATTGGTTGCAGGTATCCATTTTGAATCGATTATCTATTTTTTAAGAAAAAATTTACCCGAATATGAGTCCTGTCAAATACCCGCTTCGAAAGTCGTTGAGGAAGCAAAAGATGCGTCGGTTATAATACCAACCATGACTCGAATTGATCGTCACGTAATTAATAGCGCACCTCAACTCAAACTCATTCAACAATGGGGTTCTGGTTTGGAGGGCGTTGACATTCAAGCTGCCACTGAAAACGGTATTGCTGTAGCCAATGTTCCAACCCACGGTACTGGAAATGCCGAGTCGGTTGCGGAATGGTGTGTCATGTCAGCCATTGCTTTAAGCCGTTCATTCCCATCAATTCAAGAATCGGTTTGGAAGGGTTCTCCATGGGGAGTTCCCTGTGGGAATAGCCTTATGGGAAAAACCGCCGGAATTGTTGGGGTTGGAGGAATAGGAGTGGAATTAGCTAAAAGACTAATTCCCTTTCGAATGAAATTGATTGGTGTGAAAAAAAACCCTCATTATCTTCCTCAAGGTTTAGGTTTTGAATGGATTAAGGGTATGAATGCCTTTCCCGAGCTATTAAGCCTAGCTGATTATATTTTTTTGTGCTTGCCACAAAATGAAGATACTCGATGCCTTTTTAATCGTAAAGCTTTTCAGGCAATCAAGAATGGTGCTTATCTAATTAATCCAGCTCGGGGAGGATTGATTGATCGAGAAGCCCTTTCCGATGCACTGGGGGATGAACGATTAGCAGGTGTGGCAATGGACGTATTTTGGCAGGAACCTACCAGTCCACAAGATCCTCTCCTACAGCATCCCAAGTTGTTGGTTACGCCACATATTGCAGGAGTAACCGATACTTCCTATCAAGGAATTGCCGAGGGGGTTGTAAAAAATATTCGATTAGCACTTTCGGGTAAAATACCAAATAATTGTGTTAATCCAGAAGTCTTATCTCATTCAAAGTGGAAAAAATAAATAATATCCCCGTTACCTTTTGTATAAAGCTCACAACGGGGATATTATTAAAAATAAAAATTTTTGGTAAATTAGCTTTTCGATAATTCTGAGGTACAATTTGGGCAACGAACGGCTTTAATAGGTATAGCAGTAAAGCAGAAAGGACAATCTTTGGTGGTTGGGGCAGCGGGTGGTGCTTCTTTTTCCCGTTGCATATTGTTGATGACTTTTACAATTATGAATACTGCCAATGCAATAATAAGAAAAGTTATTATACTGTTAATAAACAAACCGTAGTTCAGGGTGACCGCTCCTGCTTCCTTGGCAGCGGCAACAGTATGATAGGGTGGAGGTGTGTCTCCTTCTTTCAAGATGGCAAAGAGATTGGAAAAGTCGACCTTTCCTAAAAGTAATCCGATTGGAGGCATGATGACATCATCGACCAACGATTTAACAATTGCCCCAAAAGCGGTACCAATGATAAAACCAACAGCAAGATCAACTACATTCCCACGACTTATAAACTCTTTAAACTCATCGGTAATTTTTGACACTTAAGAATCCCTCCCCTAAGAAAGCAATATGACTCTTTCGATTAAAGAGAGAAATATACCCTTTTAAATTTCCTTTAAAATCGGGTGGATTTGTTTAAAGAAACTAAACAAATGGAATTTGGATACTTCTCTCCCAAATACTCTGGCCATTTAGGAAAATTTCTACATCGTAAATAGGTTCCAGCACAATGGGATAACCTACTTCAATGGTCCAGGTTCCTTCTGCATCGATGTAGGTAAATCGATAAGTCGTATATCCAACCAGTTCTTCAGGAGTAATGTTTTCAACCGACCAAACAGCATCCATTGGAACCCTAACGCCCTCCAAGTTAGCCTGGGTAATGCCCCAGTCTCGTGCTTCATAGACTTCACTTGGTATTTCAGGTGTTGGGGAAGGAATTGGAGAGGGAGGATTCGTACAACCAACTATAAAGAAAAGGCTTATTAATGAGATAATAAATATAATATTTATTTTTTTTCTCATCTGATACCTCCAATCATATAAAATAATGTTTATTATATCATTAGTATTATAGATTTACTCAAAGGAAAATAAAGTGAAGATGATTTTCATTTTTTTCTTGACAGTTAAAAAGAGTAAATAAATATTGAAAATATTTACCTATTGATGGTTTAAAAAGGAGAAGACTATGGACTATAAAAAATCGTTATTAATATCCATCCTTTTTTTGTCGATATTTTTATATGTTGGGGTATTATGGGCTGCTTCAGTTTCTAACCAAATCGATGAAAATACCATGAACCAACTGAAAAGAGTATTTGCTGGAGCCGATTCTATTGAAAGATTTACTGGAGTATTGCCAGAGTCTAATGATGGTATTGTAATTCAAGAGATCTACCAAGTGTATATCCAAGGGAAAGAAAATGGTTATATTTTTAAAATTTTGAGTCCTGGTTATCGAGGCGATATCGTTGTTTTGGTCGCTTTTTCTTCTTTGAATAATCAGATAATTGGCATTCAAATTTTAGAACAAAACGAAACCCCTTCATTAGGGGATCTTATTACCCAACCAAGTTTTTTAGTTCAATTTTTAAAAAAATCAATTAATGATAAATTTGAATTAGGAGAAGATATAGAAGGGGTTACTGGAGCAACGGTTTCTTCGGCTGCGGTTGCAAAAGCATGCCAAGAAGCTGCAAGTTTTTTAATAGCCAATAAAGCTGAAACAGAAGCAGATAATAATTAGAATTTATCAATTAAATTGTTAAAGATTTTTTAATAAAAATTTTAGGAAAGGAGCAATTCAATGAAAAATGAAGAAATTAAAGAAATTCTTTGTTTTGGTGATTCTTTAACTTGGGGTTGGAATCCGGTTGATAGGGAAAGATATCCTTTTGAGAAAAGATGGACAGGAATTTTACAAAAAGAACTGGGTAAAGATTATCGAATAATCGAAGAAGGGCTAAATGGAAGAACCACCTTATGGGATGACCCAATTGAAGGCGAAAAGAACGGTAAAAAGTACCTCATTCCCTGCTTAGAATCACATATGCCTTTAGATCTTGTTATTATCATGTTGGGAACCAATGACCTCAAACTGAGATTTAACAAATCGGCTTTTGATATTGCCGCAGCCGCAGATTCATTAATACAATTAGTTCAAAAAAGCCAAACCGGCCGAAATTCTCAGTCCCCTAAAGCCTTGCTGGTTGCTCCGCCTCCATTAGGAAAATTGACCGATTGGGAGGAAATGATGGAAGGTGGATACGAAAAATCAAAAAAGCTAGCCCGATATTATGAAATGTTTGCTAGAGATCACCAATACTTTTTTTTCAACGCAGGAGCAATTGTTAAATCCAGTGATTTAGACGGTCTCCACTGGGAAGAAGGAGAAAATCTAAAATTTGGGAGAGCCGTGGCTAAAAAAGTCAAAGAAATATTTAATAATTTAATCCCTTAAACAATAATTTAACAGAGAAAAATATAAAAATTTGGACCTTGGATAAGCTTGATGAATATACGTAAAAAAATTATTATAGTAGTTACATTGGTTATGATTGGTTTAGTAGGAACGTTGTTTGTTTTTGCTCGATTGATTATTCTCAAAAATTCTATTATTCTTGAGCAAAAAGATATTATGGTAGATTTGGATCAAGCAGTAGATACTGTAAAAGCCGAAGTACAAAACCTTGATGTAATGACGGCTGATTGGAGTTATTGGGATGATACCTATCAGTTTTTAACTGATCAAAACCAATTTTATGTAATTAATAATTTAAATGATACCACTTTAAACAATCTCAGGTTGAATTATATCCTTTTTATAAAAAATTCCAATGAAATAATTTATAGTAAGAGTTTTGATTACCAAGAGGTTCAACCATTACCCGATAATCAGGAACTTATAAAAGAAGTTGTCTCTCTTCTTTCTAGTACACAGTGGCCTGATTTAAGTATGAGTATATCGGGAATATTATCTCTATCCGATGGTCCTCTTCTGGTTTCAATCCGACCGGTATTAACTAGCCTTAATAAAGGTCCTTCACCTGGTTTTTTAGTATTTGGTAGATTACTGAATTTGAAAGAAGTACAACGATTGGCGGATATTAGCCACCTAAACCTTTCAATTTATCTTAGTAATTCCCAGAATCTTCCTCGAGATATTGAACAAGTTAAAGCACTAATGCTTGTAAATCCTCACTATCTTTTCCAACCTCAAGAAAAAAACATTGTTGGATATGGTCTAATGAATGATATTTATGAAAAACCGGCACTTTTTGTACGTGTGGAAAAACCCCGAGAAATTTATACGCAAGGAGTTTTTACTCTCAATTACTTGGTGGTTGCACTTATTATAGTGGGAGTTATTGCACTGGTTGTTGTTTTCTTTTTATTGAGAAAAATTGTTATTTCTCCTCTTGGACAACTTAACCAGGTTGTTCAAAAAATACGCATGAATCAAGACTTGACTCTCCGGGTTCCTTACCAGGGTGAAGATGAGTTAAGTAAATTAAGCCAAGAAATAAACCAGATGCTAGATGAAATACATCAATATCAGAAGAAATTACAAAATAATGAATTAAGATTAAGAACATTATTTGAAAACACGATGAACCCAATTTTTATCATTAATTCGAAGGGGAAATTCGTTGAGTTAAACCAAGCAGCTTTGCAATTTTTTGAATGCAGTCGAGATCAAATATTAAACTCTAAGATTCAGGAATTCCTTTCGGAAGGGAATGATAGTTTTCTTGAAATCTTTCAAACTAGCGATAAACGTGAGTCAGTTGAGAGAGAATTTATAATTCATAACCAGAGTAAAACATTAGTTTTGAATTTTCTTCCTCTTGCTATCGATGATACCATTTCTTTATATTGTATCGGTCAAGATATTACGGCTCGAATCCTTCATGAAAAACTTCTTTTTTCTGAAAAAGAATACTTATCAGTGACCTTAAAAAGTATTGGGGACGGAGTAATTGTAACTGATCAAGAAGGAAAAATAACTTTAATGAATTCGGTTGCTGAAAAACTTACTGGTTGGAATAGCAATGAAGCACGCGGACAGTTAATTGACCAGGTTTTCCATATCTTTGATGAATTGACTGGAAAAGAATATAAAAATCCCTTTCAACGAGTTCTTGAAAATGGAGAGAAAATTGAATTAGAGGATAACACCATATTGATCTCTCAGACTGGAGATCAATATTTTATCGCTGATAGTGCTTCGCCCATTCGGGATATAGGTAATAAAATTATAGGATTTGTTTTAGTATTTCGAGATGTTTCAGAAAAAAGAAAAGTTCTTGAGCATATTAAGTTTTTAAGTTTTCATGACAAATTAACTGGGCTTTATAATCGTGCCTTTTTTGATGAAAAAAGCAAAAGGCTTGATACCGATAGACAATTTCCTCTTAGCGTCATTATGGGAGATGTAGATAATTTGAAATTTTTAAATGATACTTTTGGGCATGAAACCGGGGATATTCTTCTTAAGAGAATAGCTAAAATTCTAAAAAGCATATGCCGCAAGGAAGATATTATCTCTCGATGGGGTGGAGACGAGTTTATTCTTCTTCTTCCCCAAACACCACAAGTAAATGCTTTAGAAATATGTGAAAGGATAAATAAGTTATGTCAGGAGAACCAGGAAGAATTGTTACCACTTGGTATTGCTTTAGGAGTAGCTACCAAAAAGACAAAAGAAGAAAATTTGCAATATATACTTCGGGAAGCAGAAGACCAAATGTATCGGAATAAGATCCTAAAAAGTAAAAACCATCGGAATGAAATTATTCCTTTTTTAAAAAAGCTGTTGGTGAGAATAGAAGGCGAAACCGAAGACCATTTCCAGCGGATATATCGACTTGCTAGTGTGATTGGTAAATCATTAAATTTGTCAGATAGATTATTCAATGAATTAAGTCTTTTATCAACATTCCATGATGTTGGGAAGGTGGCCTTGCCCAAGGAAATCCTTGAGAAAAACGGAGAACTTTTACCTAATGAAAAGTTTATCTTAAAAAGACACCCTGAAATTGGATATCGAATAGCAAAATCTTCTCAAGATCTCCTACCAATTGCCATTGCTATTTTGGCATTTCATGAGCGCTGGGATGGGTCTGGCTATCCTCTTGGTATAAAAGAGAATGATATTCCTATAGTTTCAAGGATTATATCTGTTGTTGATCAATTTGATCTTTTGACTCATGATCTCTCTCATCGTAAAGCTATAACCAATCAGGAGGCATTAAAAGAAATCAAGCAAAATGCTGGGAAAAGATTTGATCCCAGCATTGTTGAAGCATTTACTCAAATAATTAACGATAACGGAACTGTTATTCAATAAAATCATTTCTGCAAGCCAGGCCACAAGTGAGTTATACGATAAGAAGTGTATAAAGCTAAGCAAAAAACCAGCCATACTCATCTATCACCATTTGAGGTTCCAAAGATCTCATTTTTTCATTTCATTTTTTTAAATTTTTATTGGTTTGTTTTTCAATAAACCAGTCAATTAACCATCGAGAAATGCTCATTTTACTCGGTATCGGTGGAAGATTTTTAATTGTGAACCAATCGGCGTCTTCGATTTCTCGATGATCAATGGTAATTTGGCCACTCAGATACTCAGCAGTAAAAGCTATCATTAAAGATTGAGGGAATGGCCAATGCTGGCTTCCAAAATATTGGATATTATGAACTTGGATCCCGACTTCTTCGCGTATCTCTCTTAATACTGTTTGTTCTAAAGTTTCCCCTGGTTCAACAAACCCAGCAATTACACTATACATTTCGGGTTTAAAACGTGGAGATCGAGCTAATAAAATTTCATCGTCCTTTTCAATTAAAATAATAACCGCCGGAGCTAACTGTGGGTAATTAATTAAGCCGCATTGAGGGCATTCCTTAGCTCGCTCATCAGTTTTTGGTATAATAGAATGACCACAACGCCCACAAAATTGTGAGGTTGAATCCCAGTAAAGTAAGTCAATCGCTCGCCCAGCAAGAGCCAACAAATCATCGCTAATTAAACCAAAAAGCTGACGCAACCCCAAAGATTGATAGCCGGAAGGAATTGATGTTTTGGGATTTATCTCCGCTCCAAAGCAATGGGTCGAATCATACTGACCCAAGTAAAACTGATTTATCAAAGGGAGTTTGTCCTGTTCTACAATATTGAGAAGTGGTAAATGATAAGAACCTTGTTTTTCTTGAATCAAGAGTTCGTTCTTGTAAAAGATAAACCACATGCTAAATTCACCGGTATCATGGGGAGGAGAATAATAGGGGATAAAATTATCTAATAAAGAACTTTTCTGCCTTAACTTAACATCTGTAGTCATTTTTATCTCGCTTATTTTTTTATAAAAATAGTGAAATCAAATTTATAAAGGTTATAATATTTTACCGTATCATTATACTACCAGGAGGATGATTCATTGCTCATGAAAGAAACAAAAATTACCCATAATCAAAAAAAAGGAAAACATTATTTTTTATTTATTTTTTCTATGTTTTTTCTTTTACTATTTTTATCTGGTTGCTTTATCCTGGTCGATATCACAGATAGTCCTTATGGTTATACTGGTCGGTGGCAAGGAATGCCACTATTTGAACCAGGTGAGGATTATGGGGAAGATAAACCAAGTCAAATATTCTTTGTTCATATAAATCAAATAGGTGAGAAGATATTTGGTGTCCTTTCTCGAGTTGATTCGTATGGTTTTTCGGAAGGTCCAATATCGGGTGAACAAAAGGATAAAAATATTACCTTTACCGCAGAATTCCATAGTGAAAAACTGACTTTTGAAGGTTCATGGGTTGATGATCAAAGAGTTTGGGTGGGGAAATGGTCAAGTGACCTCGGACAAAAAGGACAAGTGTTATTTGAAGTTCATAAAACCAACACTGACCAATCAAAGGGATTTTGGACCATGAAAAACCATTTAACGATGAAAGGAGGAGTTGGAAGACCAGTTATTTTTATCCATGGGATGAACAGCGATGGAAGCCGGTGGAATAAATTATTAAATGAATTGGAAAAAAGAGGTTTTTATGATAATCATCAAGTTTGGATATTCCAATATAATTGGGCAGAACTAATTGCGGTGAATGGCCTTGATCTTTATAAAAAAATGAATGAAAATGGAATTGAAAATCCAATTATTATTGCCCATTCCATGGGAGGCTTAGTAGCAAGGTCTTATATTACTCAAGGTGGAACTATTGATAAGCTGATAACTTTTGGCACACCGCATCTCGGAACTCCCTTAGCAGACCTTGGTGCCAAATTACTCGGATCAGATAATTTTAGTACCTGGATTCAAGAGTCTTTCATGCCAGGGGTTGCCGATATGAAAGAGACCTCTTCTTTTATTAGCGATCTTTCTTCGAATCAAAATGATATCGAAAACCGAAAAAAATATATTGTATTTGCTAGTATTATAGATAGCCAACCTGTTCCCACCATAATTTGTCAAAATGGAAATTGCCAATCAAAAGTGGTTTGGAAATGGCAGCGAGACGATTATTTCGATAATCTGACGGTTATTTGTTATAGAATGATCCCTGGTGAAAATGATGGATATGTTCCTAAGGATTCAGCACTTTTTAAAGGAAGTGCAGTATTGCCAAGAAACCAATTTTACTTAGAAGGTTTTTTCGATCATTCCCAAATCGTAGATCCCGAAAAATCAACCGAGATTGTTTCGTTTCTTATGAACTTAGGGCAATAGTTGATTTTATTTTTAGAAGATCAATTATATCGTATGGAGGTTAATTTTTATGTCTGGTGTAAGTGGACATGTGGCCTTAATAACTGGAGGAAGCCGCGGAATTGGAAGGGGAATCTCTCTTCGTCTTGCCCGTGGAGGTTCAAAAATTGTTATTAATTATTATCAAAATGAAAATGCCGCTCAGGAAACACTTGAACAAATTCGTTCCTTAGGAGGTGAAGGTATAGCCTTTCGTGCTGATGTATCGAAAAAGGACCAAGTAAAGAGGATGTTTGAATACATTCAGGAGAACATCGGTCTGGTTGATATCTTGGTTAATAATGCCGGCGAGGGTCAATTACGGAGTAAATCAACCACGACTATAGACGAGGAAATGTGGGATCGCCTTTATCAAGTCAATATCAAAGGTGTTTTCTTATGCTGTGCTCATGCCCTACCAATGATGATAGAAAAACAATGGGGAAGAATTATCAACATTTCTTCAACAGCGGCCATTACTGGTGGATCTTCGGGATCACATTATGCTGCAACCAAGGGGGCAATCATTCCTTATAGTAAGGCATTGGCTCGAGATTATGCTTCACAGGGAATTACGGTTAATGTTGTTGCACCGGGCAAGATCGAAACTGATCTATTTCATGCCACCACTACACCCGAGGCTATTCCTCAACTCATTAAAAAAATACCTGTTGGTAGGTTAGGACGCCCCGACGATATTGCTGAAAGTGTGTTCTTTTTTGCCTCTGAAGAGGCTGGGTTCGTAACTGGACAGGTTATGGTTGTTGCCGGTGGGTATGCTTAAATTGAGAATTATTATTGAATTTTCTTAAAGAGCCCACAGTTGGTATATGCAAAATTATAGTAAATAGGTGAATTGACTTTCATTGTTTGATATGATATAAAAAATGAAATCGATTTCATAATAAAAAATTCTATACCGAGAGAAAAATCCATACTAAGGAATCATTGGTAAAACCAAAATGCCCGATTTATTAGTAATGGAAGGAATCAACAAAGCATTTTTTGGTGTCAAAGTCTTAAAAGACGTTCAATTTCGTCTTCACGAGGGCGAAGTGCATGTTATTTTGGGAGAAAATGGAGCGGGGAAGTCTACACTTATCAAAATTTTAAGCGGAGCCTATACCCTTGATTCAGGGAAGGTTTTTTTAGAGGGGAAAGAAGTCGACATGACTTCTTATAACCCCGAGATTGCATCTCGCTTGGGAATTGCAACCATCTACCAGAACTTTCATCTTGTTCCTCATTTAAACATAGCCGAAAACATCTCTTTATCTAATTTTCCAATGAAAAAAGGGAGGATTGATTGGAAATCAGTTCAAAAAAGAGCGAGAGATGTTTTAGAGAATATCCATTTTTCTATTGATCCCAATACTTTAGTAAAGAAGTTGAGCGTATCACAACAACAGATGTTGGAAATAGCTATAGCTTTATCAAAAAATGCCAAAATCATCATTATGGATGAACCAACCGCAGCAATTAGCAAAAAAGAAGTTGAAACCCTTTTTCAAATTATTGCTGATATTAAAAAGAAAAAGGTTGGTATTATATATATTTCCCATAAATTAGAAGAGATTAAAGTAATAGGTGATTCGATAACCATTTTACGAGATGGAAGAAATGTCGGAACTATGGGAGCCAAAGAAGCAGAATTAAATGAAATTGTAAGTTTGATGATTGGGAAGGAAATGAAGACCCTGGAGAAGAAACATCAATATATTTCATCTGAAGTCATGATCGAATTTAAATCTCTTCGTCGTAAAGGATTTTTTGAAGATATTAGTATTCAAATAGGTAAGGGTGAAATTGTTGGATTAACCGGTCTTATTGGGGCTGGAAAGACAGAACTGGCTCGGGCAATATTTGGTGTTGATAGGTTAGATGCAGGCCAATGTTTTTACCATAAGAGAGAAATTAACATAAAGAATCCAAAGGAAGCTGTCCAACACGGTATAGGATATTTACCTGAGGATAGAGACGTGTCTGGTTTATGTTTAAATATGCCGGTTAAAGATAACATGACTTTAGTTTATTTAGCCAAGTTGAAAGAAAGAATATTTAGTATTCCAGCTGAAAAAGCTTTATCTCAAAAATATATCAATCAATTAAAAATAAAAACCACTGGGGTTTATCAACAGGTAAAATATTTAAGCGGTGGCAACAAACAAAAAGTAATATTTGCTAAGTGGTTAGCTGCCCACTGTCAATTTTTGGTATTAGATGAACCTACTATCGGAATTGATGTAGGAGCACGCGAAGAGATTTATAATCTCATATTTGATTTTGTTCGATCGGGAGAGAGGGCTGTTCTATTTCTTTCCAGCGATATATCAGAAATTTTATCAGTAAGTGATCGGATTTTAGTTATGTTTCATGGACGGCTAATTGCCGAACTGGACCCAAACATCACCACCAAGCAGGAAATAATGGCTCGATGTTTAAATCTTACCTAAAAAAGGATTGGAAATATGAACCAAAACCTATCGGGTGAGCATCGAAAAAATTGGGATGTTTTAAGTATTTTCCAGTATTTATATCAGCAGCAATCCATATCTATGTTGTTTATTCTAATCATAATGTGGGTTATTCTTTCTTTGCTGTCCCCCTATTTTTTTACGGTTAATAATCTTTTTGAAATTACACTCCAATCAGCAGTAATTGCTTTAATAGCAGCAGGTGAATCTTTTGTTATCTTTTCTGGAGGGATCGATTTATCGGTAGGCTCGGTCTTTGCTTTTTCGGCAATTGTTGGCGGGCTGGCTTTACAATTTAGCGGGAGCGTAATTGTGTCTTTAATGGCATCAATTGGTGCTGGGCTTTTTGCTGGTTTTTGTAATGGTTTAGCCATTATTAAGTTAAAAATTCCACCATTTGTTGCAACGCTTGGAATGATGGGAATTGCTCGGGGTCTGGCTTTAATTTTGTGTAATGGAGTTCCAATTTATGGCTTACCGAGGGAATATTTATGGATTGGTCAGGGAAGAGTAGCAGGGATTGTACCAGTACCGACTATCATCGTTATCATTTTATTTACAGTAATGTATTTTGTATTGAGAAATACTCGTTTTGGAAGATTTACTTATTCCATAGGAAGTAATCCTGAAGCAACCCGGCTATCTGGCATTAAGGTTTCCTCGGTAACTTTGGGAATTTTTATGATTTGTGGGATGTTCGCAGCGATTGCAGCAATCATTGAATCGGCACGATTAGGGACCATGCAACCTGCTTCAGGGAATGGATACGAGCTTTTAGCGATCGGTTCGGTTTTTATTGGAGGAGCTAGCATTTATGGTGGAGAAGGAAACATTTTTGCTTCTTTAATAGGAGCTTTATTAGTAACCACTATCCGAAATGGTTTAAATATTTTAGGAGTATCAGCTTTTTATCAATATGTGGTAAATGGTTTAATTATTATTTTCGCAGTAGCTGCTGATCAAATTCGTCGAAAACATTAATTGGAAAAAATGACTTTATAAGTCATTTTTTAATTAAAAAAGGAGGTCGAAAAAAATGAAAAAATGGTATTATGTTGTTTCGTTAATGTTAGCTGTTATGCTCATTCTTGGTTGTTTAACCGTTGCTTTTGCTCAAGATGAAGGAAAATCGAAGACAATCGTATTTATTCCCAAATCAACCGATGTAACCTATTGGCTATTTCTCCGTAAAGGGGCCACCGATAAGGCGAATGAATTAGGATATACGGTAGATTATCAAGGTGTTGCTACCGAAGCCGATGTAGCTGGGCAGGTAAATTTAGTTAACAACATTGTTACAACCAAACCAGCAGGAATTCTTATGGCTGCTACTGATGCAAAAGCATTGCAACCAGCAGTAGAAAATGGGATAAAAGCAGGTATTCCAATTATTATGGTCGATTCTGGTATTGAGGATAAAACAATACCACTGGCTAATATAACCACTGATAATTTTGACGGAGCTTACCAGGCTGGGCTTTTACTGGCTGATATGATTGGCGGAAAGGGTAAAGTAGCGAATATTGGAATTACTGCTGGTTCGCAAACCGGCCGGGAGCGAAGCGATGGTTTTATCGAAGCCATGAAAAAGTTCCCTGATATTCAAGTTCTTCCGGTCCAATGGACAGACGCCATAGCTGCAACTGCCATGAATATAGCCACTGACCTACTCAATGCCAATCCTGATCTGGTTGGATTTTACTCGGCTGCTGCTCCTATGGGCGTAGGCATTGCTCAAGCTCTTAAAGCCAAGGGCTTGGATCAAAAAGTGAAGCTGATTACTTTCGATCCTAGTCCGGAAACCCTGCCATTATTTGAAGAAGGAACCATCAATGCAATTATTGCACAAGATCCTTACCAAATGGGATATCGTGGCGTTGAAATGTTAGATAAAGTTATCAAAGGCGGTAAAATTGAGGAAGATGAAAGGAATATCCAAATTCCAGTTGCGATCATAACACCCGAAAATTACAACTCACCCGAGAGTCAGAAACTTTTACAAACACCAGATAAATTTTAGCCTCTTTTTATTATAGTCAATAACAAAAGAGTGCTTTTTTGGCACTCTTTTGTTATTTAAAGATGATTTATCTCTCGCAGGATGGACAATCATTTTTCTCACTACCTGGGGAGGCTATTATATCTTCTTTTATAAGCCATAAACCCTTTTTTTCTGAACGTGCCTTTTCTTGTTCACCAAGTAAATAATTAATCATGTTTTTCCCGGCGTTATCTTTATCAACTTCGGCTAATCCTTCAGCTATAATTTCTGCATTAATTATGGCAATTTCATGATCATCATTCTCACCTTGACAGAGATAGGATAGGTATCCAACCCAAACCTTTTCTTCACTAGTATGCCCCAAAGCAAAGTCGAAACTCACGCCTGGCATATGAATAAATTTTCGAAGTTTTTCTTTTAAAAGATCGGTTATACCAGCATAAGCTATTGGTGGCTTTACTCCAGCCAATTTGATTCGAGTCCTAACTTTTTCCTTGCCACAGCAATATTCGACAACTACAACATTCGGTTGAGAAACTCGAATAATGGTTACTGGAATAATATTTTCCTGAGCTCTTGCAAATTCTGCCAAACTACAAACAAAAAATATTGTTAAAATAATAAAGATAGCTTTTTTAGCCATCCAATGAACACCTCCTAATCTTTTCAATGATTATCTAATAAATAATCAAGACAAAGCACTTTGCCAAAGTAATATGCTTAAAACAATAAATAACGATCCCATTGCCAATTTTGAAAAGAGAATATTCTTTCTTCCAAAATTAACCAAGGCTTTGGATTGGCTCCCATAGTAAACTCCAAAAAAGACCACTAAAAGTGGAATGATAAAAAAGGCATTGTAAAGTATAAGATAGAAAAAAGCCCGAATTGATGTACTTTGTCGGGCAATGTACATTATAGTCGGAAGATAAATTTGCCCAGTGCACCCGGCTTCAAGAAGTGAAATAACAAAACCACTTAAAATAGCGGCAAATATCAATTTTTTTTCAGAGAAACTTTTTTTAAGATATTGATTGATTTTTACTCGGAATCCTTTAGGTAAACCTAAGGAGAATTCAGTTTCCTTCTTATTTTTTTTGTATTGAATGGCATCTTTTATGCTAAGAATAGCAAAAACCAAAAGAACCGAGGCCATAATTCCATAGACAACTCGAGAAAAAACTTGGTAAGCGGCTAATGTCTGCCAGACATGAAACAAACCTAATCCAAGAAGAAGATAAGTGATGAAGACGGTTATGCTATAGGTTACTCCGATTTCGAGGATTTTCCTCCGGTTATGGCCAAGAACCATGAGCAGATTAACCATGAAAATGATGGTTGCAAAAGCACAGGGGTTGAGGCCGTCCAAAACCCCTGCGCCAGCTACTACCCAAGGCGTAAAACCCTTAAAACGTTGAAATATGATATCTTCGATCGCACCTGCATCACTGGTTACTTTTTTTTTATCGGTTTCAGAAAGTGAAATGGTTTTTTGTATGAGCTCTTCAATTTTTAAGTTTACATTTTCATTCTCTTCCGCAGCAACGTATCCGGCTTCGGAGAACAACTCAACAGAAGTTGTATTTTCTACTTGCCATTGTTCTTCCAAAAAAACCAGCTTTTCATAGTTTTCAGAAAAAATATAATCGAGATAAACAACTTTGATTTGATCTTGATATTTTTCAAAAATTGGTATGGTTGTTTCATTTTTGAGTTTTCGGCAGGTAGGACATCTCGATGAATAAAAGAAAAGAATAACTGGATTTTCTTGAATGCTCACAACTTGTGAATAATTTGCAGTTATTTTTTCTCTTTCTATAATCTCTACAGGAATCGGTTCAAAAATTGCTAACTTTTCTTGGATGATGGGTAAATTTTTTTCAGTTCCAATCACAAAGATTTTTTCTGGAGTTAATTTTTGTATGGCTTGGATGGATTCTTCGTCAAGGAAAATGCTCCCATCTCCAACAAAATTAAGGAAAGCCACTGAATGATAGTTTTCAGTGAAAACTGAATAAGGCGGGAAAACTGGATATTGAGAGTCATCTAGAAGGTCGGAAACTGCCACCAATTTTCCATTTTCTTCCATTTTTCTGAGAATATCCTGATGGCTTTGAATATCCTCGTTGGATGGAAGGATAATAACTGTTGATGACTCTGGTTGCCATTTTTCCCAATCTTCCTCGCCAGCCTGGGTTTGGCCGAGATCAATGTAAGCTTTAATATTCGCTTCATCTTCAAAGGTTGGGAGAACTCCATTTCCAAAAAACTGAATATCATAAGCCAGTAATGAAGAAGAAAAAAACAAAGTTAATGCAAGAACGTATAAAACGGATAGGTATATTTTTTTCAACCAATAACACCCCCTTCAATGTTTATTATACAACAATTATCCTTTTTGATTATGATATTCATTTTCATTTTACGAATGGAACCCATAATTAGAGACAGGCACAAACGATTATTTCTATAGTTTTATTAAAGTTTAAGTTTAAAACCAGGGTTTAAATATTTTTATATTTTATCTTTTTCATCTAAGATTTTAACTTTTTAAAAACCCAAAATTTATTGCCGATAAAATTGATCAAAACCGAAAAAAAGGTTGCTCCAACCTTGCTCCAAAGTATTTCTATTTGATATTTTTCATGGAAGAGAGTTAAAAAGAAGAGTGATACTCCCAGGGAAATGAGGTTAATAGTTAGAAATTTTATTATTTCGATTAGATTAATACGGCGGCCAGCCTGGAAAGTCCAGGATTTGTTAAGATAATAACTGTTAAAAACCGCACAAGAATAGGAAATTATTTGTGATATTCGATAGTATTGTTCTCCAAAAAGATAGTTTAGAAAAGTAAAAATACCAAAATCAAGTGCAGTATTAAGAACTCCAACTAGGCTGAATTTTATAAATTGGAAAAAGTTTTTGGTGAGAAAAAAATTATTCATATTTAGAGGATTTTTCGTCAAAACCTTGAGCTTTATGAATGACATACAAAGGACGGTTCTTGGTTTCATCATAGATTCTTCCAATGTATTCTCCCAATAGTCCAAGCATAACGAGGACTATTCCATTAAAAAAGAGACTAATAGCCATCAGAGAGGCCCAACCAGGTACAGTTTTTTGGGTAAATACTTTTTCAAAGATGACTATCAAGAGGTAAATGAAGCTAATTCCTGAGAGGGTAAATCCTAAATAGGTAGCAATTTTTAAAGGTTTATAAGAAAAAGCAGTGATTGCATCCCATGCTAAGCGCAGAAGTTTTTTGATATTATATTTGGTTTCCCCAGCCCAACGTTCTTCTCGAACAAATTCTATAGCAGTTTGTCGAAATCCCACCCAACTTATAATACCTCTCATATAACGATTCTTTTCTCGAATATTTTTTAAAGCATCGGCAACCTTTCGATCGATGAGCCGAAAATCTCCCACATCAGCAGGCATATTGATGTCGGTCATACGTTGTAGAAAACGGTAAAAAAACGCCGAGGTAGCTTTTTTAAAAGCTGACTCACCCTTCCGCTGTTTTCTTTTACCATAGACGACTTCAAAACCCTGTTTCCATTTTTCAATCAGGTTTGGTATCAATTCCGGTGGATCTTGCAGGTCAGCATCGATGATGATTATGCCTTGCCCTGATGCATGGTCTAATCCAGCGGTTGTTGCGGCTTCATGACCAAAATTTCTGGCAAAGTGAATTACTTTTAGATTAGGGTCGTTATGATGAATTTCATCAAGGATTTCACCAGTTCGGTCAGAGCTTCCATCGTTGATAAAAATAAGTTCATAGGGCTCTCCAATCTCATCCATTACTTTCTTTAAACGTTTGTAGGTTTCCGCAATTACCGGTTCCTCATTAAAAGCCGGTATAACCACTGAATATTGAATGGTCTTCATTTTGTCGATCCTCAATTTTAAATTATTTTAAATATAAAAAATCCAGCTTGGGATCCAACGTAAAAATCTTGCGGCATAAGCTCGATCTATTATCATACCGGAGATAACTGGATAAAACATCACAAAAAGGACCGCAACGATGATTAGGTAGATAAAGACGAAATACTTAGAGCCCTGATATTTTTCTAAAAATTCTCGAATAAGGTACACGATGGAAAAAATAACAAAAGGAACACTAGCGAAATAATGATAAATGAAAGTTAGACGAGGAATAATTGCCCAGGGAAGATATTGGGAAAAGAAACCGGCTAAAATGAAAAAGAGGGTGTTGTCTCTTTTTTTTAGCCAAATAATAAAGCAAGCAATCAGGGAAAGAGTTCCCGGCCACCAAATAGCTGGATTTCCCATAGATGAAATACAGGCAATTTTTCCTTCAGGAAGCCCTTGGCCTTGATACATCCAAATAGGACGAATTAACAAAGGCCATTGCCACCAAGGGGAAGAATAACCATGAGTTGCTTTTAGATTGCGATGGTAATTATACATATTAATTTGGTATTGGACCAAGTCATGGAAGCTATGCCCACGATTGGGAACTAAAAGAAGAGGGATAAATGACAGGGCGTAAACAGTTAGAGGGATAACAATGAAAAATAGTAAACACCAGAGAATAATCCTTTTGGTGTAATGGGGGAAAACCATGATGGAAGGAGGAGAAGCTAGGGTAGGTTCGGAATCTTTGAAATTTTGTGTCTCTTTTTTCATTTTTAAATGAACCCGATAATTGCGCAGAAGAGTGGTAAAAAAAATAAAAGCCAAGCCACCACCAGAGTAAATACCATTGAGCTTACTGGCTGATGCACATCCATAAAAAAGCCCTGATAGAAAAAGTGGAATCAGTAGTTTTTTTAAGGGATATTCATAAAAACTTCTTTGATAAAAGAGAAGCATACAATAATAGGAACAGAGAATGAAAAATACCATATAGACTTCGATGGTAGCAATTCGAGAATGAGAAAAATGCATAAAATCAAAAGTAAGAAGAAAAGCACCAATGAAGGCATAAAAAGGTTTTTTAAATAACTGTAATCCAAAATAATAAATGAGAGGGATCATAGCAATGCCAAAAAGAGTCCCGACTATTCTCCATCCAAAAGGATTCATCCCAAAAATTGCAATTCCAAAGGAAAGAAGAATTTTGGCAAAAAAAGGCTGAACCGAATCATAAGGTTCCATACGGTGTAAGTGTTCATAGGCAGTACGAGCAAAATAGATTTCATCGAAATACATTCCATTTAAGAAGCTTGGTAATTCAGGTATGGTATTTGGTTCATCAGCTATTCTCTGTACATTGTTTTCTAAAGAAGCTGGAGTGGTACTTTGTATAATATTTTGGATTGGAATGATTTCTTTTCCATCAGGACCAAGGAATCCAATTTCATACATTCTTCCTCCTGGTTGTAAAACGGTTATTCGAACAAAACGGCCCTCTCCTTCAAGAACGGCATCTTTCCAAACATAGATGTCGAAAATACCGTGAAAATCGAGTTTGAGTTTTTCTTGCCAGGATTGGTTGTCGGTGGATAGTTCAAAGAGGTATTGACCATCACCAATACCCCCAAAATAACGAATAGAATGGAATTTTTTTATTTCTCCAAAATCGAATGTTACCGTTTCGCCAGCAAGCAAAGGACGCCAAAAGGTTTGGGGAGCAACCCGAGAACCTAATTGATAAAGAGCGACTATTGAATACCCAATTGTTATGATGATCATTAGAATAGTGAATAATTTATAGGAATTCCGAGATTCCATGGTTTTTCCTTCACCTCTTTGATAATATCCTTCGATATTATAGCCATTTCTCTTTGGCCAGTCCATGAAGATGTTTCCGGTAAGGGTTGGTGAAAATATCAGATTATTTCTAATTTTTATTGAATATTGATGAAAAACAAATTAATCTTATAAATTTTGCATGGAACACCCCCTAAAATACAGGCAATAAGGGGTGTTCCCTTTCATTTCGAGAAATGGTTATTAATCGAAATAATAGATGTATTCCAATCGGGGTATTTCCGGTGGATATTGGGAAGAGAAAAATCCCTGAGTCCAATTAGGCGGCGGCGGATTACTTCCTGCTTTCAGCATGGCTTGCCATTTTTCATCAGTTAACCGATCATCAGCGGGGTGGAGGAATTCAAAGTAAGAAAAAGTTGCTCCACGAGTGAGTTTTAGATAGCCATCAACTTCGGTAACCACATAAATTTCATAAACTGGTCCTACTCCGACTTCAAGAGCTAAATTTTTCTCAATTTTTTGGCCATTTTCTTCGACTTCGATTTGAGCGGTATGAATATCGGCGATGACTGCTACATTTTTGTCAGTATCGCTTTGTATTTCAAACCAGTTGCTGATACTTTCATCATCAGTCATAACCGAAATAGTGAGATTTTCCAGTAAAGCACCAAAAATATAGAGTTTTTCGTGTTCATCGGTAGTGATAGGCTGATTCGTGACTTCTTTCAATGAGACTTTGTGAAGAAAATCAACCAGATCAATAAATTTTTCGAATTTTTCTTGCATCGGTTTGGTTAACAAATCTCTTTGTTGTAATCCATCGCGACTATGAGTAAGAAGTTCAAGCATTCGACCGAAAAACTCAGGATTGGCTTCAACCTGGCTTTTGGGCGGATCGGGAATCCAATCTTCCCAACCTCCCTTTTCGGCACCAGAGGGGCTTCCATAAAGTATTACATCATGCCTGAGTTGAGACCAACTGGCCAGCGAAGTGATTAAGCTTTTCTTTTCCCAAGCTTGATTTCGCATATAAAAGGGATAATCATATTCACTTTTGAGTAGAAGAAGTGATTTGAGGCAATAAAGCCAGTTGTAATAGAGATTGGCTTTCCAGTCATTTGAAGTGAGCTGCGAAAATTCTATAGTTAATTTTTCCAAATTTTCTGGATACTCTTTCCAAATGTTCCCTTCGATTTGATGTTCTTCTAAGGCAATTTTTGTAGCCAGACGAGATCCCAAAACCGCCATAACATCTAAACCCTTGGGGAAGGGACGAAGCGGGATACGAGGAACGGTATCGGTCCATTTGATGAGACGCTGGAGAATTTCAGAATCAGGAATATACCGTTGTCCCATGAAGCGAAATTGGGCAGTACTCGGGATGAGATAGAGTTCGGTTTTGATACGTTTCTTTTTGGAGAACATTTCTTCCGCCATTTTTTGGGCTGCAGCAAGCTTGATTGGATCGGCAAGGTCTTCAAAATTTATATTCTTTCCATAAACGGTATCAAGTATTATTTTATACTCTTGAGGTCCAAGGTCATCGGAAAGACCAACATAAAACACCGTTGGTTCGTAGATCATTTCCCAAAGATCGATCAATTTTGAATGATTATAGGAATTATCAAAGAGCTGCTTAGTAATAATCAATGATTGAAGGAGATCGGCTTGCTGATCGGCTAGGAAATAATTCTGTCCATACCACATCAGCACCATGAAATAACGCTTTAATTCTTCCGATCGAGTATAATGACCGCGAATAATAAACTGACTATAGTCCATATCGTGTTTGATATCGGGATTAAAGTCGGGGTTAAAAATCTCAGAGTTTTCTCGACCAACCGCTCCGGTACTTTTATCGATTTCCGATTGAATAATAGTTTGGATGTCATGGGGATAGGATCCTTCTGATTCGGTTAAAAAGAATTGGGGAACGGCAAAATAGGCAATATTTCTTAGGGCTGCCTTTTGGATGTTGGTGTTTTCGGTTTCTTGGTAAAGATTCTGAGAAATTTGTAGCATTTGTTCGGTGAGCACCTTAACAACTGGATAGAGTTTTTCCGACTCGAGGTTTCGTAGGGTAAAGTCAAAAAAGATATGATAGAGCTGAAGAATCGCATCAGTTGTTATAAAATTAGCTACACCATAGTAGTTGTTGTTTTCATAAAGCCAAAAAAACTGTTCATAAGGTGCAGGTTGCCATTCTACATCCTCACTTTCAGGATCGGGATAACGGCAAGGAAAAATTGTAAATCCGAATTGTGAAAGTCTTTCTAAATCTTCAGGTGCTAATTCCCCAAATTGCCAGAGATTGATGATATTATCAGTGTTGATCTTCTTTTTTCCATCGATTTCGATAAAATTTTGTTGTAAAAGTTCCTTTTCTTTTTCAAGCAGGATCTCGATATTTTTACGGTCAGTTTCCGTCAGTCGATCATCGGAATAGGTTACTGTCCCGTCTTCATTAACTCCAATTTGATACCAATCTTGAGACCGGAAGTAGTTATTCAATTCGTAGGTTTTAAAAGGTCGACCTCGTTGTGCAAATATCTCATTTCGCATCATATAGATCTGTGCCAAGGTTTTGCCTTCCAGATCTTGAGGAACAATTACCTGTTCCTCGGTCGATCCAATGAAAGAAATAGACAAAACTATCAACAAGATAATGAAAATAAACTTAATGGATTTCATTGAAATCCCTCCCTTCAAGACAAAAATCTGAAATGCTGTCAATTGATAAGTTTTTACTTAAAATTGCGATTCCTCTGAAACCAAAACCAGTCCATTCATAAGTCATAACCCGTTTTAAACCGTCTTTTTGGTATTCAAGAGCAATTAATTCTGTTATGCCATCATGATTCACATCTCGAAAATCAAAGTCAACAAATGGTGAAGAAAGCCTGGAACCAAGCCATTTAGGATAAATCATTTCCTTTTCCCACGCATAAATAAACAATCGATTGTCAAAGACGGGATGAAATTGAGCTGTTTTCCAAACCCCAACTGCCACCTCTGGCTTTCCATCGCCTTCAACATCACACATAAGGATTTTCCAAGGATTCATTTGGCGATTATTATCGATCCATTTTTCTTGAAATTTTCCTTCCTCAACTTTATAACAAGCCA
>DPKX01000159.1 GCA_003542295.1 Candidatus Atribacter hydrocarboniphilus | reverse complement strand
TTTTTTGAATAAATTTATAAAAAATGAGTTTAAGATATAATAGGATGAAGTTCCTAATTTTATGAATGGAAGGATGAAGCTAAAAGCCACTGTTATTATCAATCTTCAGAAAGAATCAGAAGACTTCACCAAAAAAGGCTGTTATTTTTTTATTGTCTTTAGAAACGAAAATCGATCAGGACGCTCGTTGTGATTTTTCTCTTAAAATGTTTGTTTCTATCCTTTGTAGCACGTACCTATTGGCTTATCGCACTTTTATAAATCAATTGGTATCTAAAGAAAGACCAGAAAATTAGCCCGCATAGCGATCGTTTGTTTATCATTCGAGTGAAATCATGAATAATCATGAAGAGGAGGAATGAAAAGAAATGAAAAAAATTATGTTGTATGCATTGAGTACCTGCCCTTTTTGTACCATGGCAAAGAAATATTTTACCAACCATCAGATTGCCTATGAATCAGTAGATGTGGATCTTCTCAAAGAGGATGAAAAAGAAAAAACCATAAGTGAAGTACAGAAAATTTCTGGTCGACGAGCATTCCCAGTTATTGTTATTGATGATGAAGTCATTGTTGGGTATGATGAACTTCGTATCAAGGAGGCTTTAGAAAAATGAATGCCCAAGAAAAAATCCTCTGCCCAGTCTGCCAGGTCAACTTTATTCCGAAAGAAACAAAAGAAGCTGGGAAAAGGATCATTTGTCCAGTCTGTGGTGCAGTCTTAGTAATGGTTTTAAAACAAGATCATATAGTTTTAGAGCGACCTAAGGATATCTCCTTAGAAGATGAAATAAGACAAAGAATGGATAATTTTGCTCGATTCCGTGGTTACCATTTCAATGAAATGAAGGAAGCCCTGGTGGAAGGTTTGCTTAAAAAGTATCAGCGATTTGGAGATTTCTATTGTCCTTGTAGAATTGACAACGTTCAAGACAATGTTTGTCCTTGTATTTACACCCGCCAGGGGGATGTTGAAAAAAATGGTCGGTGTCATTGTGGTTTATTTTGGAAATAAAAAAAGGGCGATATTATCTATCGCCCTTTTTTTATTTCCCTTTTCAAGATGTACATGCTTTCCCAATCAGTCTTTCCCGGCCAAAAGGAGAAATAAGCCGAAGATCTTTGATAATTTCCGGCATGACTTCGATTACCTTATCAACTTCTTTCTCCTCATTGTACCTGCTCAAAGAGAACCTCACTGAACCATGGATAGCAGTATTGCGAACCCCCATAGCCCGTAATACATGGCTTGGTTCTAATGACCCTGACGTGCAGGCCGAACCTGAGGAAGCACAAATACCGTATTCATCCAATCGGAGAAGGATAGCTTCGCCTTCAACGAACTCAAAACTAATATTTGAAGTATTTGGGAGTCTACTTTCTCTGTCGCCATTGATACTGGCATCCGGACAATTATTTAATAAACCATTTTCTAACTTATCTCTGAGTTGTTTCACAAAATCAACTTCTTTTTGCATGCACTTTGCTGCTATCTCACAAGCTTTTCCTAAACCAATAATGAAAGCAACGTTCTCTGTTCCTGCTCGACGTCCTTTTTCTTGATGACCACCAATTATATAAGGATAAAACCGGGTTCCCTTCCTCACATATAAAGCTCCAATCCCTTTGGGTGCGTGGATTTTATGCCCTGAAAGAGTTAGCATATCAATTGGAAGGTCTTTTACGTTAACTGGTAATTTGCCAACAATTTGAACCGCATCGGTGTGAAAAACTACCTTTCTTTCTTTAAGAATCTGCCCAATCTTTTCTATAGGAAAAATGACTCCGGTTTCATTATTAGCATACATAATGGAAACTATTGCTAGGTCATCGTCAATAGCCCGCAAAAATGATTCTATTTCTAATCTCCCTTTGTTATCAACCGGTAAGTAGGTTATTCGATATCCTTTACGGCTCAGGTGTTTACAGAAATTTAAAACCGCCGGATGTTCAACTTTGGATGTAATAATGTGTTTTTTTGCTGGATTGGTTTCGATAGCGCTCATAATTGCAGTATTGTCGCTTTCGGATCCACAACTGGTAAAAATGATTTCATCGGGATCTGCTCCAATGAGCAATGCGACTTGTTCTCGGGCTTCTTCAATCTTACGATAAACTTGTCCTCCAAAGGTATGCATACTGGAAGGATTGCCATAATAGTCCCGAAAATAAGGAAGCATGCTATCTAATACTTCTTGGGCAACCTGGGTGGTAGCATTGTTATCAAAATATAAAGTATTCATTCTTCAACCACCGTAATTTCTTCACCAACAACTTCTCTGAGCTTATCTTCAATACTTTTAAGTGTTATCCCACCCATAGGACAGGAAACACACATGGCACGAAAACCTACTATAACTTTATTTCCCTCAATATCAATCAATTCGATATCGCCTCCATCGGCTTGTAGCCTCGGTCGAATTTCTCTCTCCAAAATGTCTTGGATGAGGGCGATTTTTTGCAAATTGGTGAGTTTTTTTGGAAAACTGGTGTCAATTTTAATTGGTTCTTTAATTGACCAAACATCCTTAAGAATAGCTTCAATTTCTCCAAGACAAGACCCACATGCGCCTCCGGCTTTGGTAAAATTGGTAATTTCCTCAACCGTCGTTAAATGATTTTCTTGAGCAACTTTACGAATTTTTTCTTCTGAAACATTAAAACATTTACAAACAATTTTTTCTTGAAGTACAATAGGTTGGATTTCCCCTTTATAATTTTTTATGGCTTCTTCTAAAGCTTCCCTGCCCATAACCGAGCAATGCATTTTCTCTTCGGGAAGACCTCCCAAGTAATCAGCAATATCTTGATTACTAATTTTTTGTGCTTCTTCAATGGTTTTTCCTTTTAACAACTCAGTTAAAACTGATGAGCTGGCTATCGCTGAGGCACATCCAAAAGTTTGAAACTTAGCATCTATTATTTTATGAGTTTTCTTATCTACTTTGAGGGTAATTTTTAAAGCATCACCACAAACAATATTCCCAATAATACCAACGGCATCAGGGTTTTCAATTTCTCCCACATTTCGCGGGTGCAGAAAATGATCTTTTACTTTTTCAGTATAGTCCCACATGGCATATTACCAAACCTTTATTAGTTATTCGATATACTTAGTATATTATACTATTGTTGTTAAAAAAATAAAATTGCTACAATAGAAATTATTCGATTATTATACACCAGATTTCAGCTGTCCTTTATTAATCCATTAACCGTATTTATCAATCTCCAACGGTTTGTTTATTTATATAAGCCAATCTTATAATTTCCAGTATCTTTATAAAAAACCCAACTCGTTACTCGTTTTCCTTCTTTGAAAAAAAGAAATTAAACGGATATTCTGTTCAGTGTATTTTGAAGATATTGTTTTATCCGCACAATGATCTAAATTGAATGGTAAACTAACCATTAGAACCAATTTTTTTAAAAAATGTTTAACTCTTTTAGAATTTAAACGTTAAATATAGAAAGGGAGGATTTTATGCTAGAACGAAAACATATTGATAATAGTCTAATCCGGGAACAAGCAAAAAAGCTTGGAATATCAACTTGTGATCTACTAATGAGAAAAATGATGGAATTAAGCCTTTTAGAGAACATTCCCAGGACACTTTTCGCTGCCTGTCCTAATTCTGAAGCTGTTATAAAAGCTGCCCTGAGATCGGCACAAAGAGTTAATGCTCCTATAAAATTTGCTGCTACTCTTAATCAAGTCGACTTAGATGGTGGATATACCGGGATGAACCAGTTTGAATTTGTAAAAATGGTAAAGCTTGAAGCGGAAGCTATTAATTATAATGGACCAATCATCATTGCCATCGACCATGGTGGTCCCTGGCTAAAAGATATACAAAGCCAAGAAAATTGGCCTCTAAAAAAATGTATGGAATGGATAAAGAAATCCTTCGAAGCTGCCATCGAAGCTGGTTATGACCTCATCCATGTAGATCCAACAGTTGACAAAACTCTCCCTTCTGGTTCAGTTATGCCTATCGATTTGGTGATCGCCAGAACTGTGGAATTAATCGAACACGCTGAGTTGTTCCGTAGAAGCCACCAATTCCCACCAATATCCTATGAAGTAGGAACTGAAGAAGTCCATGGAGGTTTAGCCGACCTGTCAGTTTTTGAGAATTTTCTTAAAGGCTTAAAAATTCAGCTTCAAAATAAAAGTTTATCCGATGTGTGGCCAATTTTTGTTGTAGGGAAAGTTGGAACCGATCTTCATACCACAACTTTTGACCCCCAAGTAGCTCGACAATTAGTTCAGATAGCTAAAACCTATGGATCATTCATTAAAGGCCATTATACTGATTATGTTGAAAATCCCGTTGACTACCCTCAATCTGGCATGGGTGGTGCTAATGTTGGTCCTGAGTTTACCGAAGAAGAATATAATTCGCTTCTCAAGTGTGAAAATCTTGAAATTCACCTGAATAAACAAGGAGATATTGCCAAAAAATCCAACATAATGGAAAGCCTAGAACAAGCAGTTTATCAAAGTGGTCGTTGGAAAAAATGGCTCTTAACCGAAGAAATAGGAACTGATTTTTTCTCTCTAACTCCCGAAAGGAGAGCCTGGCTAACCAAAACTGGTTGTCGTTATATATGGTCAAAACCAGAAGTGGTAAAATCTCGATTTATTCTATACCAAAATTTATTTAAAAATGGCTACCAAGCGGAAACTATTGTTCTCTCAGCCATAGAAAAAAGTATGGATAAATATTACCACGCGTTCCAACTGGTTGACTTAAACCAAAAAATTCAAAAAGTGCTTTAAGCTTGTTTAAAAACATTTATAGGGGGCCGATTTTAGTGTCGGCCCCCTATAAATGCAAGGAGGGGAAAGATTCTTTATATTTTTTAAAAAATAATTTTTTAAACTTCTATACCACTTCTCTTTTAAATTTCTTTTTGAGCTATATACCATCACACTGCACTTTGTTTTTTTCTACCTTAATATATTAGGCAAAACCTTAAAAAGTTTCAATTCAAACTAAAATATTTAAATTTGACAGTACAAAAAAAGGGTTTACTCCCATCCTTTTCTATCAATTTGGGGGAAAAAAATTAATCCTTCAATTAAGAATACCCTTTTCAATTTCTGATTAAATCATGAAGGTTGAAACCCTCTTCATCTTCTCGTTTCTTTTTTTCAATTATTGTTAATAATTATCCAAAAAGCCATTTCCAATTTCAACTTTTACTTCGGGTAAAAGAAGCTGGATATCATCCCAGGTTATCGCTGCAGCTCCCCAGGTTTGAGCATTAGCAGCACCTGCGGCAATTCCCAGACGCAAACATTCATTCCATTCTTTCCCATTAACCAGGCCAAAAACAAATGCAGCTAAAAAAGAATCTCCGGAACCTACTGGATTAATCGAATTCACTTTTGGGGGATAACCAAACCAAGATGTTCCTTCTCCTCGAAACCAAGCCCCTTTTTCTCCAAGGGTAAGAATAAGATAATCAATCCCCTTTCTTTTAAGAAACTCATAAAAATTGAAAAAATCATCTCCTCGATTTATTTTTCTCCCCCAGGTTTCTTCTGCTTCTTCACGGTTCATTTTAACCATCCAAGGCTGGGCTTTTAAAGCCTCGATCAGCGGTATGCCACGACTGTCAATGATGGTTTTTAACCTATTTTTTTTAGCAATCTGAATCATTCGACAATATATAGAATAAGCACTTTTATCAGAAACGCTCCCACAAAAAACGATCAACTCCACTGATGGAATGATCCTTTCAAATGTCAATAATACTTGGTCCATTTCTTGAGGAGAAATAACCGGTCCCGGTTCAAAATAAGCAACTTGTTGCCAGCTACGACCAACAACAGTCGTAACAACTCGGGTTAATTGCGAAATCCAAGCAGGAAAAACCGAGATTCCATCTAACTCCATTAAGCTTTTTACTCTTTGCCCAGTATATCCCCCTAAAAGAACGAAGTGCCTAACTTCAATGCCAAGCTGATGCAATACTCGACTCACATTTGAACCTTTTCCACCGGCAATTTCCTTGACTTTTTCCACCTTGATTTTTGGTTGTGGATGAATGCTTTCAACAAAAAGAGTTTTGTCAATACATGGGTTGGGAGTTACAACCAAAATCATGCCCATCGTTTTATCAATTCCTCAGATGAAAGTGATCCTATTCGTTCTAATTGGTATCTATCTGCGGGAACAGTTTGACCAACTTGATAGTAGAATTGATTTTTTACTTTCCGGTCTCGAAAAGTCTTTTTTGCCCATTCGCTGGTATATCCACGCTGTGAGGATTTTTCCATAATAATATGGCCCCAAAGCATCCAAGCACTTCTTAAGAAATATGGCGTCAGTGGAGTTAGTGCTGGAGATTCGAACTCATCTACAAATTTTTGACCAAATTTATTCAATTCTGTCCCAACAAAAATTGGAAATCCTCTCCGTTTTGCTTCTTCAACAATTTCATAGAGCTTGGCAAGCTTTAAGCGGCTTTCTTCTTGATCAGGGAGGTCCCAATTTCGATCAGGAACGATAAATAAAGTTTCAATGCCTTTCGCTTCACAGAAATCCAGTAATTCTTTTGGATCTTTTTCACCACTTCGAGTGCCATCAAGCCAAGAAAATGATGGAATTGCTCCCAAATCCAGTATCATATCAGTTACCTGCTCAAGAGTCGGAAAGTCGCCCACATTGGGCTTGACATATCCGATACCCCCATATTTCATTAGTTTAGACCGAATAAAATCATAAAAATCGGGTTTATGATTCAAAAAATTTTCAACCTTCTCTGGGGAGATATCTAATTTCTCTGACCAAAATTTTACTTGTTCCATCCGGTTGGAAAATATCTGATCTGCCTTGATAGCATAGGCCATAACCAAATGGCGCTCGGTTGGATTTCCTGAGGGTGTTAATGGAAGAACATCTTTTCTCAGGTCGATCGTAACCAATTGTAAGTATGAATTCACCCTTTTTAAAACACCTCTGTTTCTTTTCTGGGCGGTTTCTTTTAAATATCTCAAGGTTTTACCCGTTTTTGTATCCGATTCAGGAAGTCGAGTAAAACCATTTCCCATAAAATAAGCTACTC
>DPKX01000183.1 GCA_003542295.1 Candidatus Atribacter hydrocarboniphilus | reverse complement strand
ATGGAGAAAGAATAGGAGGAAAATACGCTTTGAAAATGTCAGCCTTGTTTGCTCCAACACTGAAAGAGAACCCTACTGAGGCCGAGGTGATCAGCCATAGCTTAATGTTGCGGGCGGGGATGATCAGACAACTTTCATCGGGAATATACCACATCCTCCCTTTAGGTTTACGTTCTTTAGAAAAAATCATGAATATTGTTCGTCGAGAACTTAACCGAGCTGATGGTCAGGAACTTTTGTTGCCAGCCCTCCAACCTGGTGAACTCTGGAAAGAAACCGGGCGCTGGGATATTTATGGTCCGGAATTGATCCGTTTTCAAGACCGTCGAGAAAGAGATTTTTGTTTGGGACCAACCCATGAAGAAGTGATTACTGATATTGCTCGAAAAGAGATTCGTTCCTATCGCCAACTTCCCTTGTTATTGTATCAAATACAAACTAAATTTCGTGATGAAATCCGACCTCGATTTGGAGTGATGCGATCTCGAGAATTCATCATGAAAGATTTATACAGTTTCGATCGTGACCAGGAGGGATTACAAATAAGTTATCAAAAAATGTATGATGCTTATTCCAAAATATTTACAGCTTGCGGTCTAGAATATATCGCTGTGAGAGCCGATTCGGGAGTAATCGGCGGTGATCTTTCTCACGAATTTCTCATTATTGCCGATTCTGGGGAAGAAAAGGTCATGAAATGTCCAAAGTGTTTGACCGCCTCAACCCAAGAGATCAGTCATTGTCCAGAGTGTCAAGCTGAAATGGAAGAAAAAAGAGGTATTGAAGTTGGCCATATTTTTCAATTGGGTACCAAATATTCAGAATCGATGAGAGCTTATTTTGTTGACCAGGATGGTAAAGAAAAGCCTTTAATTATGGGGTGCTATGGTATTGGTATTGGAAGAACTATGGCAGCAGCAATTGAAGCAAATCACGATGAAAATGGAATAAAATGGCCTTGGAATATCGCTCCCTATGAGATAATTGTTATACCGGTAAAATTAAAAAATCAAGCCAGTATTGAGTTGGCTGAAAGTATTTCTCAGCAATTGGTTGATGAGGGATATGAAGCGATTTGGGACGACCGTGAAGTTTCAGCTGGATATAAATTCAAAGAAGCCGATTTAATTGGATTCCCAGTTCAAGTAATTATTGGTGAAAAAGCCTTAAAAAATAGCATTTTGGAAATTAAAATACGTTCAAATGGCAAGAGGTTAGACTGCACTCGGGAACAACTGACAGCAATGGTTAAAAAAATGAAGAATGATTAGATAATTTTACAGGAATGAGCATGGGAGAGCATACTGAAACAAACCAATTTAATACTCAAAATCACCGAATTACGTCGATTATAGCTGCTTATAATGAAGAAAAAACTATCGGACCCATTATTGATGTTTTAAAAAGGGTGCCTAGCATTGAACAGATTGTAGTAGTGAGTGATGGATCAACCGATCGAACGGTTGATATTGCTCGAAGTCGTAATGTTGAGGTAGTTGATTTAATTAGTAATGTAGGGAAGGGTGGCGCTCTTTACCGGGGACTAGAATATATACGAACCGATGTTGTATTGTTGTTAGATGCTGATTTAGTTGGTTTAGAAGAGAGCCATGTTTTGAGCTTAATTCAACCGGTTACCGAAAGAGAAGCCGATGTAACCATTGGAGTATTTGAAGAAGGCAGATTTGCGACTGATTTTGCTCAGAAAATTGCTCCGTTATTATCTGGACAGCGGGCAATTCGGACCGATGTCATTCAAAATATATCCGGTATGGAAGTAACCCGATATGGGGTTGAAGTTGCTATGAACCGTTATATTCGTAAAAACGGTGTGACTATGAAGTTGGTGAAGTTGCCAGGATTGACTCATGTGATGAAGGAAGAAAAAATGGGCTTGATGAAGGGACTTCGTTATCGAGTTAAGATGTATTGGGAAATTTTAAAAAACTTTTATGGAGGAGGAGGTTGATATCGTCCTGAGTAACCAAAAATTACTCATTAAAACCCTTGGTATTGTTTGCAGTGGCCATAACGACCAAACCAATTTAGGACTGGATGGTATTCGTCTAGAATTATTGGCAATTTCTCGTAGTGCTGGATTTCAATTGGCTGAGATTTGGGATGTGAAAATTCTTCATCCTTTTCCTCATTACTATCTGGGAAAGGGAAAGGTTGAAGAAATCAAAGTATATTTACAGAAAAATCCTGATATTCGCGGTGTGATTATTGATACCGAAATATCTCCCTCACAACAAAAAAACCTCGAAAAGGCTTTTAATACCAAAGTTTACACTAAGATAGCTCTTATACATCGAATTTTTGCTGCACGTGCTCGCTCTTCGGAAGGGAAAATTAAAGTTGAAGTAGCTTCGCTTCAGTATGAATTAAGCCGCTTGTCCGGAAAAGGAATCGAGATGTCCCGCTTGGGTGGTGGAATTGGTACCCGTGGACCTGGAGAACAAAAAATTGAAACCGAACGAAGACGTATTAAACAAAAAATTGCCCAGCTTAAAAGAGAATTAGCTAAAGTGAACCGGCGCCGTGAGGTCCAGAAGAGCCTTCGGATAAAAAAGAATCTACCAATTGTTGCCATTGTTGGCTATACCAATGCGGGAAAATCGACGCTTTTAAATTGTCTTACCAATGCCCATGCCTATGTTGAGGATCGATTATTTGCAACACTTGATCCCACAGCTCGAAAGGCATTTTTGCCGGGGATTGGATCGGTGGTTTTTACTGATACAGTAGGGTTTATCCGGGAAATGCCAGAAACACTAATTGATGCCTTTCGAGCCACTTTGGACGAGATAAACGATGCCGACTGCCTTCTTGAGGTATTAGATACTTCTGATCCCAATTACCCAGAACACCATAAGGTGATTAGCCGTATCTTGCAAAATATGGACATATCCTGCCGGCCGAAAATCATCGTTTTCAATAAAATTGATATGGTTGTGCCCGTCCCGGTTATATCGCGAGATTGTTTTGATGATTATCCAGTAGTCATGATATCAGCCGAGAAAAAAATCGGTACTGAAAAACTTATCGAGATGATTGGTAAAATATTGAAAAGTAATCGGGAAAGTATTAACCTTACGGTGAGCTACCAAAATTTCCCTCAGATCGAAAAAGAGATATACCAACATGGCTATATTGAAAATATTGAATATCGAAAAGATGGTATGGTCGAAGTCCGTTGTTCGATATCTCGAGAAGCCACTGGACGGATTCGTCAATTGAGTTTTTCATCTTACAAAACTGGTTGAATAGTAGTTAGCATGATTTTTTGAGAAGTGGTTCCCATAAGGTATATTATGTAAAATTATTTCTTTTCGCTTTGTTCCTCTTCTTTTTTTACTTTCTCCACGTAATTGAGTTGTAAATTAGTCAGATGCATTTCCATTTCTTTTTTGATTGATGGGGTGAAATCATTCTTTAAGTTTTCAAAGATCAGTTCAAAGAGATCGATGGCACGATGAGCTTCTTTCAAATCAATTAGAGTTTCTCCGTTTTCAGGATGTACCAACAGCCCTAAATATTGCCAGGCTTTTGCCTGCAGTACATTTAAAAAGTAATACCCTAAATCAGAAATTTTTTGAGGCGGAATCTTTTCTTGGTTCTTTTCATTCATTTGATTGACCTCCTTTAAAATAGGATAAAAAAGTATGAATAATTTCATCACTTATTATATCGAGATTTTTTCCCTCAGTAGAAATCCATCGAATTGGAGATTTACGAAACCAAGTCAATTGTCTTTTTAAATATTGAAAAGTTCCTAAGGTAATTTGTTTTTCCATTTGTTGAACCGTTAAATGACCCTGAAGGTATTGTACTATCGGTGTATAGGTAAAATTTTTTAAAGCAGGAACATTTGGTGAAAAACCTTTTGATAAAATGTCTTGGACTTCTTGGATAAGCCCCTCTTTTATCATATGCTGAGTTCTTTCAGTAATTCTACTTTTGAGATCTACTCTCTTGTGATCAAGGCCGAATAAAATAAATTGAAAAGGGCTTTTGGTTTTAGATGGAAATTTTTTGAAGAAAGTTGGAGGCTTACCAGTTTGATGGTAAATTTCTAAAGCACGAATCAAACGTTTCCGATCATTTTTACCAATTTGGAAAGCACGGGGAGAATCAATGGCTGCGAGACGAGCAAAAAGCTGAGGGTTGGAATACCCTTCAAAAATGATTCGCAACCGGGGATGAGAAGGACTTCCTTGGGGAAATGAAGGCTCATATAAACTTTTTAAGTAAAAACCAGTACCACCAATGATAATTGGACGAGAATGTCTTTCTAAACATTCCCGAATACAGCGGAAAGCCTCGGTGCGAAAACGAAAGGAACTCCAAATTTGATCTGGCTCAAGGATATCAATGAGATGATGGGGAATTAGACGTCTCTGCTCTATTGTAGGTTTTGCAGTGCCAATGCTTAAATATTTATAAATAGCCATAGAATCAGCATAAATCAATTCCACCTTCTCTAATTTCTGAGCAAGAAGAATGGAAAGATCGGTTTTTCCACTGGCGGTTGGGCCAACCAAACAAAGGATTGGTATGGGACGCGAAGCGTCAGGAAAGAACCAATTCTCCATAAAGCTTTCCTTTCAAAGTCTTGATCACGATGACTGAGATAACTTGTCCAAGAATAAAATTTGAATTAGGGAGATAGATTCTTTGGTTATCAGTCGTTCTCCCTGAACAATCCATTCCTTCTATTTGATCAATCATAATTTTTGTTTTTTTACCGACCCAGGTCGATAATTTTATTTGATGGATATCAGAAAGAGTTTGATTAAGCAATTGAAGCCGTTTTTTCTTTTCTGCTAAAGGAAGATGATCAGGAAGCTGATAAGCAGCAGTTCCTGATCGGGAAGAATAAACATAGGTGTAAGCTTGTTCAAACTGAACTTCTTGAACGATACCAAGAGTATCCAAAAAATCCCTTTCAGTTTCACCGGGAAAACCAACAATAATATCGGTCCCGATTCCCGAATCAAGCAGGTTTTGTCGGATATACATTGCTAATTTTAGGTAATGATCTCGAGTATAACCCCGATTCATAGCAGACAAAATACGATCTGATCCCGATTGAATAGGAAGATGGAAATAATGAGCCATTAAAGACGAATTCTTTACGATGTCAACAATGGAAGGTCGCATATCTTTGGGGTGAGAGGTTAAAAAGCGAATCCAGAACGATGAATTATGAAAATTTTGTTCAATAGCTTGTAAAAGAACTTCAAAGCCATTTTTTAAGTCGAAGTCGAATCCATAACTATTCACATTTTGGCCTAAAAGGATGATTTCTTTGTATCCATCTTGGATAATTTTCTCGATATCTGTCAGGATGGTTCGTAATGGTTTGCTTCTTTGGGGACCGGTGGTATAAGGGACCACACAATAGCTACAAAAATTGTCGCAGCCATAAGTGATAGGTAAATATGCAGATATATGTGAAGAATTCCGGAGATAACCGCTTTCGTCAAAAACCTGAGAAGATGATGGCAGGTTGAAATCCAATATTTTCTTTTTTTTTCTGGTATGTTCTTCAAGATATTGAGGAATTTGTTCGATATTTGAAGTTCCAATCACTATTTGAGCTCCGGGTACTCTTTGTACGAGACGGTTTTTTAGGAATTGACTTAAACAACCAAAAATTACAATAATTGGATATCGAGAAGTTTTACAAAGGTCTTTAATGGTTTTTTGAATATTACTAATGGCTTTTTCTGAAGCGTGTTCCCGTACGGCACAGGTATTAAACAATAAAATATCAGCTCTTTTTTTATCTTCGATCAGTTGATATCCGTTTTGAATCATAACCTGGGCAATATGTTCACTGCGGCTTTTATTCATTTGACATCCATAGGTTTCGATAAAAAAAGTCTTGTTGGTCATAATTGAACCTTCTACTCATTTTGATAAATAATAAAGCCTGTACACAATACATTTTATCTTTGGTACAGGCTTTATTATTAAAATAAGATTTACTTATTCCAAGGTTTTATAATTAATTTAATAGCAGTTCTTTCCTCACCGTCTATGCTGATGTCGGTGAAGGCTGGAATACACACCAAATCAATTCCATTGGGAGCAAGAAATCCACGAGCAATAGAGATGGCTTTAATTGCTTGATTGACAGCGCCAGCCCCTACTGCTTGTATTTCAACTATTTGTTTTTCTCGAATGACTCCAGAAAGAGCTCCTGCAACTGAATTTGGATTCGATTTTGAAGAAACCTTCAGTACATCCACCTCTGAATATCCTCCTTGTTGAAGTCAGAATAAAATAAAATACGCTTCAACTCAAACTAAATCGTGTGATGGAAACCGATTTCCCAGTTTGATCATCAACTTCTACAATTACACCGTTCAGAATTATATTCTCTTTGGCAACAGTATACCGAACTGGTATTTGGGTCAAAAAACGACTTAATATTTGCTTGGTTTCAATACCGATTACCGAATGATGAGCTCCAGTCATACCGATGTCAGTGATATAAGCGGTTCCACTGGGTAATATTTTCTCATCGGCAGTAACTACATGGGTATGTGTTCCAACGACACAAGAAACCCGGCCGTCACAATACCATCCAAAAGCAATTTTTTCTGAAGTTGCCTCAGCATGAAAATCAACCAGAATAATATTGGTTTCTTTTTTTATTATTTCTAATTCTTTATCAAGGGCTTGGAAAGGACAATCCAGTGGTGACATAAAAACCCGACCGCTTAGATTGAGGACTGCCCATTTTCTTTGATTATTTTTAAGAATAACCGATCCATTTCCTGGAACACCAGGTGGATAATTCAAAGGACGTAACAACCTAAATTGACTATCAATATAAGGAAGGATCTCTTTTTTATCCCAGATGTGGTTACCAGTGGTAATTACGTCTATTCCAAATCCAAGTAATTCCTCGGTTGTTTCGGGGGTGATTCCCAGCCCTCCGGCTGAATTTTCACCATTAACGATTACAGCATCGATATTCTGAGACTTTCTAATAGCTTTAATTTTTTCTCCAACTATTTTTCGACCCGGTTTTCCGATAACATCTCCTATGATGAGAAATCTCAAAGTGCTTTCCTCCTACTTGGCATATTCTACAGCTCGGGTCTCACGAATGACAGTAACTTTAATTTGACCTGGATATTCAAGCTCTTTTTCGATTTTCTTGACGATATCGTAAGCTAACTTTGCCGAAAGAGCATCGTCCACTTTCTCGGGTTTGACAATAATTCGAACTTCTCGACCTGCCTGAATGGCATAGGATTTCTCAACACCATCAAAAGAATTAGATATTTTTTCCAATTGCTCCAACCTTTTGATATAGGCTTCTAAGCTTTCCCGACGAGCTCCTGGTCGTGAAGCCGATATGGCGTCAGCAGCTTGAATCAGGACAGCTTCAATGGTTTGTGGTTCGATGTCGTTATGATGTGCTTCTATGGCATGAACGATTTCCCATTTTTCGCCATAACGTTCTGCTAATTCAGCTCCGATTTTGGCATGCGGTCCTTCGATTTCATGATCCAGAGACTTCCCAATATCATGAAGCAGACCAGCTCTTTTGGCAAGATTGACATTTATTCCCAGTTCAGAGGCCATAATCCCGGCGAAATGGGTTACTTCTTTAGAATGTTGGAGTACATTTTGTCCGTAGCTGGTTCGATAGTAAAGCTTTCCTAAAAGCTTTACTAAATCAGAATTGACATTCTTCATTCCGGTGTCAAAAAGAGCCTGCTCACCCTCTTGAATTATTTTTTCTTCAACCTGGGTTTTTGCTCGTTCAATCAGCTCTTCGATCCGCGCTGGGTGAATACGACCATCTAAGATTAGTTTTTCCAAAGCAATACGAGCAATCTCTCGACGGATAGGATCAAAGGAAGAAATGATAACCGCTTCAGGAGTATCGTCGATAATGAGATCAACTCCAGTCATCATTTCAAAAGTCCGAATATTTCTTCCTTCTCGACCGATTATGCGCCCTTTCATGTCATCATTCGGTAAACTAACCATAGAGACAGTGTTTTCTGCCGTGTATTCAGCAGCGTATCGCTGCACTGCTTGAACAACGATATGACGAGCGTTTTTTTCCGCTTCTTTTTTCGCGTTTTCTTCCGCTTCTTTTATTTTTAAGCCGGTTTCAAACGCCAGGGTTTTTTCTAATCGATCCAACAATTCATCACGAGCATCTTCAATAGTTAATCCGGCAATTCGAGCCAGTTCTTCAACTTCTTTTGCTTTCATCTCTTCAACTTCTCTAAGAGTTTTTTCTGCATCTTCATGAATTTTTTGAAGATAACTTTCTCTTTTTTCGATCTGCTCATTTCTTCTTTCTAACATTTCCTCTCTTCTCAATAAGCGAGCTTCAAAACCCTGTAAATCTTTCCTTTTCTTTCTCATTTCTTCTTCTAAGGCTTGTTTTTCTCGAATAATCTGTTCTTTAGAGCTTAGTGAAGCCTCTTTTTTTATAGTTTCGGCTTCACGATTGGCATCTTGAAGCATTTCGTGAATTTTTTGCTCCATATCTTCTTTTTTCTGTTGCATCTGTTTCAACTTAAAAGACATGCCAGCTTTAAATCCTAACCCGACTCCAACCACAATACCTATTAATATATATACAAGCAACATTTGTGCGATCACCCCTTATTCAATTTTCAAAGTACGAACAAAAAAGCCTGATGGGTATTGACTGATTCTATTCGATGTTCGAAGAGTTTTCGGATTTTCCTTCTTATCAATGAAATAAATTTTGGTATTCATTCAAAGCTATGTTAAAAAACTGCATAGAGAATATTTTACCGATGGGCAAAGATCAAGTCAAGATAACTCTTCTTCCCGATTGGCTTGAAATTGGTTCCATGACCATTCGGCAACATCGTAACTAAATCCCTTTCGCGATAGACGTTGGATCATTCGATCCCGACTGGTTTCACCTTGTTGAAACCATTTCCGGATGAGTTCGATTCCATCTTTGACTTCTTCGGAAGGTGGAAAATAAATAGATCGAAATTGTTCAAGTAAATCTTTTTCGATACCCAATCGCTCCAATTCAGTTTTATATGCCCAGAAACCACGAGGATTGCTGTTTCTTTTTCCTTCCAAATAGGTTTTCATAAAAAACTCATCATCAATATATCCATCTTGTTCAAAAGCTTGGAGAGCTTCATCAACATCGTTTTCTGGGTATCCTTCGGATATTAGCTTCTCTCTGAGCTTTTTTTTGGTATACCAGGATTTACAGATCAATCGAACAATTCGTTCTTCAACAGTTAGTTTTTTTTTCATTCGGTTAATTCATGACTAAATTCGGGTCTACATTCATTTTTTCTAAAGCTGCGATCAAAATTTGGCTGGCAACATCCGGATTTTCTTTTAAGAAAGAGCGGGTATTTTCTCGTCCCTGTCCTAAGCGATTATCATTAAAAGAAAACCAACTTCCAGCTCGTTTCACCAATCCGGTATTTTCTCCGAGGGTGAGAACTTCCCCTTCTTTCGATATTCCCTCTCCGTATATCAATTCGATTTCTGCTTCTTTAAAAGGAGAGGCTACCTTATTTTTAACCACTTTAATTCGAGTTTTGGTTCCGACAATTTCATTGTCGGTAATGCGTATAAAGTCTCTTTTTCGGACATCAATGCGTACACTGGCATAAAATTTCAATGCTCGTCCTCCGGGCGTGGTTTCAGTTGGCCCATAAATGTTCCCAATGGTTTCTCGCAATTGATTTACAAAGATAGCAACGGTTCTGGTTTTACTTATAAATCCGGTTAACTTTCGTAGTGCTTGGGACATAAGCCGTGCTTGGAGTCCAATAATTTGTTCTCCAATAGTCCCTTCCAATTCGGCGCGTGGAACTAAGGCGGCTACCGAATCCAAAACTACCGCATCCACTGCTCCACTCCTGACCAAAGTATCGACGATATCCAAAGCTTCTTCGGCGGTACTCGGTTGAGAGATGAGGAGTTTGTCAACTTGAACTCCTATTTTTCCTGCATAGATAGGATCAAGAGCATGTTCTGCATCTATAAAAGCAGCTATTCCACCTTTTTTTTGGGCTTCGGCAATTATGTGAAGTGCAATGGTGGTTTTTCCCGAAGCTTCCGGGCCATATATTTCCACCACTCGTCCGCGAGGAATACCACCTACTCCTAATGCCATGTTAAGGAGAACCGAACCGGTTTTAATAATTTCAATATCGGTTGTCATGGTTTCTTGGTTCAATAACATAATTGAGCCCTTACCGTATTTTTTTTCAATCATATTGATGGCTTGTTTTACCATATCTTCTTTGTCTGTCAATTATTTCACCTCTTTCAGCGGTATGGTAATCAAAGGGGAATAAATTGGTCCCCGAGGCGTCAAAGTGCTTTGATAAAATGATACCTGTCTGATAGAAGTAGTATAACATGTTGGTTGAAACAATTGTTGAGGAAGAATAGAAACCGGATTTTTAAGCCGAGCCAGGGTAAGATGGGGAGAAAAAGGACGGGTTCGATCAACTGCTATACCTTGTTTTGTACATTCTTCATTAAAAACCTGTGTTGCTTGTTTCATTATTTCACCCGACCGATGATCAAATCCAAGCCAAATAACCCGTGCTCGATTCCAGGAAGAAAATGCGCCGATTTCTGCTAAGGTGGAAGGAAAGCATTCAATCAGTGGAAAGAAGTTTTGGATGATTAATTTTACCTGATTGACTTGAGTGGGTAATAATGCAGCAAAAAATTGGAGAGTGACATGAATCTGATTAGGTTGCACCCATCGAGCTTGGGGTAAACGAGTTTGATTTTTTTCAATTATTGAATGAATGAAGGCTTTAGCTTCTGGAGAAAAATCAAAAGCTTCAAAACAGCGGATGGGATTATCGTTCATTATTTATGCCCCTCTGGAGCTGAAGAAATAATTGGGTAAGCGCGCTTTGAGTCGAGAGCATTTTGATAACCTCCCGATCGCCGGAAAAGAGATGTTTCTTAACCTGAGTATGTTGAAAATTAGATATTCCAATATAGACTAATCCGACGGGTTTTTGCTTCGAACCTCCGGAAGGACCAGCAATGCCGGTGATTCCAATCCCGATATCAGTATGGGATTTTTCTCTCACTCCTTCAGCAAGGGCTCGAGCGACTTCTTCTGATACAGCACCATACTCAGCAATTAATGATGAAGATACTCCAACCGTGTCGATTTTGGCTTGGTTACTATAGACTACATATCCACGAAAAAAATAGGCAGAACTTCCGGGAATGTTGGTTAAGCGATGGCTCAATAACCCCCCGCTACAAGATTCTGCTGTAGCAATGGTTAAGCGCTTTTCACTGAGAAGCTTTCCACAGGCCTGTTCTAAGGTGTTCCCCCACTGAGAAAAGAGAAAGGGTTTCCATACTTCCTTGATTTTTTTTATGATATTTTCAGCACTTTGAATAACCTGATGATTTTTTTGATAAGAATAGAGATAAAACCATACCTCTCCAAAAAAGGGAAGATACGCTGATTGCAAGGTATCCGGAAGAGAAGATAAAAAAGGCTGGAGTTCGGTTTCAAATTGAGACTCCCCTACTCCACATATTTTTATCATTTCACTTCTATAAAATTGGTTATCATTTGAAGGAAGATGGGTTTTTATGATTGGCCAAAAATATTCTGTTTCTTTTGGTACTCCGGGTATGACAAATATTTTTTTATCTTGAAAATCGGAAATAAATCCAGGGGCGGTTCCCAGAGGATTTTCTAAGAGAAGGGATCCTTCGGGGATAAAAGCCTGCTTTTTGTTATTTTCAGGTGGTAGAGTGTTGCGAATCTTTTGATAAAATCGGATAATATTATCCCATTGTTCAGGTATGAAACATAACTTTTTTCCTATAACTTCAGCTAATATTTCTCGAGTCAGGTCATCTTGGGTTGGACCCAAGCCACCGGTTATAAATATCGATTGAATTTCCTCGTCTTCAAATATAAATTGTAAGGTTTTGGTAATGGTTTCTTTCTGGTCGGGTACAAACAGAACCAACTTAGGGAAAAGGCCAACTGCTGTAAGGTTAAAAGCTAAAAAATGGGCATTTATGTCTTTCACCAGCCCTGTCGTTATTTCGGTTCCTATGCAAAGAATTGCTGATTTCACGGATATATTCCCTCCAGATCATAGGCTGAACTCTTGTTGATGGTTACCCTTAAAATATCACCCGGCTGTAAGATGTTTAAATTCTTATTGATTTTAACTTTGATTTGACCATCGACTTCAGGAGCATCCCCATAGGTACGACCTAAAAAGACTGATGGTTTCTTAGGGAGAGGTCCTTGATCTAAAATTACTTCCAAAGTCTTCCCGATTAAAGAGCGATGAAAATCCTGAGCTATTTTTTTCTGAATTTTCATAATCTTTTGATAACGTGCTTGTTTAACTTCATCTTCGACTTGATGAGATAGCTGCGTAGCGGGTGTACTAGATTGTGGGGAATAAACAAAACATCCTAATCGTTCAAATCGAAAGGATTTTATCACTGACACCATTTGATTGAAGATAGCATCAGTTTCTCCGGGAAATCCAACCATCATGGTGGTGCGAAGAAATAAACCTGGTATTGCCAAACGAAGGGTGTTTAAAACTTCCAAAGTTTTTTTAATGTTTGATGACCGATTCATATTTTGCAGAATCAAAGGATGGACGTGTTGAAGAGGAACGTCTAAATATTTGCATATTTTCTCCGAAGCGGCTATGGTTTCTATCAATTGTTGATTGATACTGTCGGGAGAAAGGTACAAAAGGCGAATCCAGATTCCACTCGGGAGGGAGCGATCCAACCTTTGCAAGAGATGAGCAAGTTCTTTTTTCCCCGACCAATCTAAACCAAAATGACCAATATCTTGCCCAATGAGGATGATTTCTTTTACGCCTTGATCAATTAATTGGAGAGCTTCTTTTTGAATTGAATCAATCTGACGACTTCTCTGTTTACCACGAATAGATGGAATGACACAGAAACTGCAACGATGATTGCATCCTTCGGTAATTTTTAGATAGGCATAATGAGATGGGGTCGAAAGAAGCCGTTCGGTTGACTCATCATAAAGATAAGGAGGTTTATCAATGAATACCTGATTCAGAGCTTTGTGGGTTAGGATTTCATTGATAAAGGGAAAGTCATTAACTCCAATCCAAAAATCAACTTCAGGATACTTCGAGGATAGTTGCTTTCCATAACGTTGAGGATAACAACCCAAAACGACAAGAGTCTTGTGTGGATCCTTTCTTTTAATCTGGATCAGACGGTCTATCCATGATTCAGTCTCTTGGGTTGCCTCATTAATAAAACAGCAGGTATTGATTGCTATCAAATCAGCTGCTTCTGGAGTGGTTATCGTTGTGTATTTGGAAGAAAGAAGCTTTCCTATTACCACCTCAGAATCCACCAGGTTTTTATCGCACCCGAGTGAAACGAAGGAAAAACTTTTCATGGACGAAAGGTTCTTTCCGCTCGATGTTCGTTTTCAGCAAAATAACCAGCTTCAGTTCCATTTAGGATGACTCTCACTTTTGATCCATTTAAACAAGACATGACCAATGGTGAATTGCTAAGAAACCGATATTCCTTTTGTGGAACCAAAACCCCTGAGAATACTTTTTGATTATCGTCGGTTGTGACTTGAAGCCAAGCGACATCATCGGTTTGTAAATTGACCTGTAATAAATACTCTGGGGTTGGTGTTGGCGTAACCACCTGAACCAAAGCTGATGTTGGTTCAGGACTCGAATCGACTGAGGGGGATGTTAAAACCGGTTGCTCAGTTACTTCAGAAACCGAGAAAGTGCCATATGCGTCAACGCGATTTTTTCTAAATTCAATAGATAAGTAGAGAGAGGTTAAAATCGCCGCAGCGATAATCAGGATAAGGAGAATTTTTTTAAAAAGATCCGCTTTGTCTGGAGTATATTCGCGATACTTGCTTCGAGGAGAAGGTTCATTTTTAGGGAGATTGGGGTAACTTTGATGAAAACTACTCTTTAAGGTTTCTTGGTCTAAGTTGAGCACCCTTCCATAGTTTTTAACATATCCAAAAGCGTGAGAAAATCCAGGAAGACTTTCCCACTGTTCTTCTTCTATTGCTTTCAGATATCGTTTATTGATAAAGGTTTGTTGTTCAATGTCTTCTAAAGACAAACCAAGTTTTTCCCGCTGGCTTTTTAAAAGATTGCCAATTCCCAGTATTTTTTCTTCGCTCATAAAATATCGTCCCCTCTGTTGGCGATTACTTTTCTGGGTTTACTTCCTTCATAAGGACCGACCAAACCTTCGCTTTCCATTCGTTCAATTAACCGGGCAGCACGGTTAAAACCAATCCGGAGTCGTCTTTGCAAAAGAGAGGTTGAAGCTTTTCCATTTTCTATGACAACTGAAACCGCTTCTCGATAGAGCTCATCCTCATCGTCAGATGTATCAGCAACCTCTTCTTTAAGAACAAAATCCATCGCATAGTATATTTCCCCACCTTGGTTTAACCAATGCTCAACAATTTTTTTGGTTTCAGCAGTACTGATATAAGCCCCCTGGCCTCGTATGGATTTATTCACTCCCACTGGGGAAAACAACATGTCTCCATTTCCTAAGAGCTTTTCCGCACCTGGACCATCAAGAATAGTTTTTGAGTCGGCTTGAGAAGACACTGCAAATGAAATTCTTGAAGGAAAATTTGCCTTAATGAGACCGGTAATGACATCTACCGAAGGTCGCTGAGTAGCAACCACCAAATGGATGCCAACCGCTCGAGCCATTTGTGCTAAACGACAGATATAGGATTCGACATCAGAAGGAGCCGTCATCATTAAATCGGCCAATTCATCGATAATGACGACGACATAGGGCAGTCGTTCATATTCTTCCACAGTTTTATTATACTCTTCAATGTTTCGAGTGGAGAGATCGGAAAGCATTTTATATCGGGTATCCATTTCACGACAGAGCCACTTTAAAAACTTCACCACCCATCTTACATCAGATATAACCGGTACACAAAGATGGGGAAGATCGGCGTAAATCGACAATTCAACCCTTTTGGGATCGACCATTGCAATTCGAACTTGGTTGGGATCGGCTTTATAGAGAAGGCTGGCAAGTATTACATTGATACACACACTTTTCCCCGAACCGGTTGCTCCAGCGATTAAAAGGTGAGGCATGTCGCGAAGATCGCAAATTAATGGTCTTCCAATGACATCTTTCCCGACCACAATGGATAGTGGCGATGTATCTTTTATGAAATTGGTGGTTTCTAAAAGTTCTTTCATCGATACAATTTCTTTGCTCTCATTAGGAATTTCAATACCAACCGCTGATCGACCGGGTATGGGAGCTTCAATTCGAACTGCAGCAGCAGCAAAAGCCAGGGCAATATCGTTCGAAAGAGCAACGATCTTATTCACTTTTATTCCTGGAGCCGGCTGGAATTCATACCGAGTAATGGTGGGTCCAATCCGTACGTTAACCACCTTTCCCGGTACGTTAAATTCAAGAAAAGTTTGTTCTAATTTTTTAATTCCAAGGGTGATTTCTTCTCGGGAAACCCTATCTCCCCGGTTGGGATATTCATTTAAAATATTCATTGAGGGGAGTGTCCATTCCTTCCCCTTCTTTTTTTTCGCTTTAGAAACT
>DPKX01000116.1:3533-3813 GCA_003542295.1 Candidatus Atribacter hydrocarboniphilus | reverse complement strand
GACGTGGCAATCTCATTGAGCAAAAATAAGGATGGATCAAAATGGATTGGGATGTACTTGAGCTTCTTAAAAGAGTTGTAGATAGCAAAGGATCAGATTTACACATTACGGTTGGGCTGCCACCGGTAATACGCATCGATGGAAAATTAACAAAAACCGATTTGCCGGTTTTGAAGCCAGAAGATACTGAACAGATCGCTCGATTTATTGTTGGTGGAAATGAGCGCTGGGAACAATTTCATAAAAATAATGAATTGGACCTTTCGATTGGTCTTCCTCA
>DPKX01000116.1:0-3458 GCA_003542295.1 Candidatus Atribacter hydrocarboniphilus | reverse complement strand
CTTCCTAAGGACACTCTGATAAAATTAACAGCACTTCCTCGGGGTCTCATCTTGGTAACCGGACCAACCGGTAGTGGAAAATCCACTTCATTGGCATCGATGATTGACTACATCAATAATACCAGAGCGTGTCATATTATAACCATTGAAGATCCAATTGAATATCTCCACAGCCATAAAAAAAGTATTATCAACCAAAGGGAGCTGAGTGCTGATACTCATTCCTTTGAAAATGCCTTAGTTCATGCTCTTCGTCAAGATCCTGACGTTATTTTGGTAGGCGAGATGAGAAACTTAGAAACCATTGCCATTGCCTTGACCGCTGCAGAAACTGGGCATTTAGTTTTTGCAACCCTCCATACTAATAATGCACCTTCGACTATTGATCGGATAGTCGATATCTTTCCTCCCCATCAGCAGCAGCAAGTTCGTATCCAGTTAGCCGGTGCTATTCAAGGCGTTATCAGCCAGCAACTCTTAGCCCGTGCCAATACCAAAGGGAGAGTGCCGGCAATTGAAGTAATGCTGGCCAACAATGCTATTCGAAATTTGATACGAGAAGGGAAGAGTCATCAAATATATACTGTGATGCAAACCTCTCTTTCAGAAGGAATGATCACCATGGATCGTTCGCTCTTTGAGCTGTATCGGAAAGGTTTGGTGACTTGGGAAGATGCTTTTGATAATGCCATCGACCAGAAAGAATTTAAAGTCTGGAGGAATCGTACTTAATGTCTAATTATATTTATAAGGTGCGGGATACCTTAGGAGCAACTCATCAAGGATCAATAGAAGCCAACAGCGAAAGAGATGCAGTCATTACTCTTCGTGACCGGGGTTATTTTATCACTTCCATTACCGAGGAGAAGCCAAAAGGTCTAAAAAAAGAGATCTCTCTTTTCTCTACCAACATGGGAGGGAAAATTGATCTTAAAGAATTATCTCTTTTTAGCCGTGGCATAGCTTCAATGATAGAAGCTGGAGTTCCTCTGATAGCGGCATTAGAAAGTATGGGGGAGCAAGCTTCTAACAAAAGATTTGCTTCTGTTATTAAGGAAATAGCCGGTAAAATTGAGCGAGGGTATTCATTTTCTCAAGCAATCGGTGAATATCCCAAGGTTTTTAACCGAGTTTTTGTTGGGATGGTTCAATCAGGAGAAGCAGGAGGGAACCTTGATTGGGCATTAGGACGTTTGGCGGATTATTTGGAATGGGAAAAAGACCTTCGGGACAAGGTACAGTCGGCTATGTATTACCCGATTATTTTAGTTGTAGCCATGATTGCTGCTTCTTTTTTTATGGTGTATTTTGTTTTTCCTCAATTTCTTCTTCTTTTTGAAAGCTTTAGTATGGAACTTCCAACTATTACAAGGATCTTTTTAGATGTTATTAAATTTATAAATGCCAACTGGTACTTCGTATACGGGGGGTTGATAGGTGGATTTATTGTTTTCTATATGTATGCGAACTCAGAGAATGGAAAAAGATGGTGGGACCAAAAAAAACACAATTTACCGCTTTTTGGAGAACTGTTTAAAAAACTGGTAATTTCTCGTTTCTGCTGGATTATGAACGGTCTGTTGCGTAGCGGAATGCCGATGGTCGAAGCATTGGAGGTTGTTTCATCAGCAGTAGGAGATTATTTCATTCGAGATATCCTCCTGGAGATTGTAGAAAAAATTCGAAGGGGGAGAAATCTCTCTCAGAGCGTCAAAGATTATGAATTTTTTCCTCCGGTTCTTACTCAAATGATCAGTGTTGGAGAGGAATCAGGAAACTTAGAAATGACCCTGGGTAAATTATCCGAGCTCTATGATAAAGAAATTAACGTTTTTGTTGGTCGGATTTCAACGGTCATTGAGCCCGTCCTAACGGCAGTAATTGGTGTTGGATTGTTAATTATGGCTTTAGCTTTCTTCCTTCCCATTTTCGAAATGGCATCTCAGGGAATGGGTGGAGGGTAAGATTTTTATAATTTAATATTAAAGTTTTCATTTATTCAACCGATAAATATATTAAATATTATAACCGAAATATTTGGAGGTGTACAAAAATGTGGTCAATTTTGAGAAGAAAACAAAATAATAAGGGTGAAGAAGGTTTCACATTAATTGAATTGATCGTCGTCATCGCCATTTTAGGATTTCTATTAGCGATAGCTATACCAAGGTATACTACTTCAAGAACAAGGGCTGCAGTCAACGCATCGGCAGCGAATTTAAAAAACCTGGCAAACGCAATCGAGCTTTATGTGACAGAAAACAATCTAGCAGCTTATCCAGAAGCAGCACTTGCGGACCTTGTAAGTAATTATATGCCGAGTGGAGTACCCAGTTCACCAGGTGGTGGATCATATACATACACGCCATCAGTTGACGGGTCAGGTTATCAAATTACTGACTCTGCTGGTTATCCAGACATTGTTGCAGCTGATGAATTATATGTAACTGAAGGTGGAATATTACACGGAATGTAAAATATTGTTAAATAAATTATAAAGGGTTAAAAGGCTATGTTATTTATGAGACATAGCCTTTTAATATAGTATGATATATTATACATTGCTTTTAGTTTTTCTTGTAATATTGCTCGCAATCATTGTTTATGATATTAAATATTTACGCATTCCAAACAAGTTCGTATTTTTACTTTTAATTGTTGGAACGATTGGTCTTTTTATAAATATACAAAGTTTGAATAATTATTTAATAGGGTTATTATTTAGTTTCGGTTTATTCTTCCTTCTCTACCTCCTTTTCCCCAAAGGCATTGGTTTTGGTGATGTAAAATTAGCTGGGGCTATAGGTTTGTTTCTCGGATTTAAGCTCACCATTTTAGCTATTCTGCTTTCTTTCTTCAGCGGAGCTATTGTCGGCCTTTTCCTTATTGCTCTGGGAAAAAAGACCATAAAAGATCCCATCCCTTTTGGACCATTCTTGGCTTTAGGAGCAATTGCCTCTTTATTTTTTGGTGAATATATTATTGACTGGTACCTGGGATTATTTATATAATAAGTATTAGGTTAATAAAAATATTCATAATTTAAATGACATAAAATATAATGTTATTGTTTGAATATTAATAGTATTTATGAAGAAAAAAAATAATCCCATAACTTTTAACCATCCAGGGTTTACCTTAATAGAGCTGATTGTCGTTCTTGCTTTGTTTTCTTTTTTATTTGCCTTTTCCTTTCCATCTCTGGCTCATTTAAGAAGTACCTTCATTGGAAAAACGGTGGTACAAAAAATTTCCAGCCAAATGCGCATTGCTAAAATTGAAGCCCTCAATTATAGCAAGACCACTAAAATTGTTTTTGATATTGCTCAAAATAAGTATATTTATACCGATAGCTCGGGAAAGTCCACTCACTACCTATTACCCGATGAAGTCATTCTTTATCGAACCAACTTTCCGCTCAATACCCTTCGTTTTTATTCAACCGGCACACCATCCTG
>DPKX01000239.1:5504-24276 GCA_003542295.1 Candidatus Atribacter hydrocarboniphilus | reverse complement strand
AGATCCTCACATCCTCGAAAAGCGAGGGCTCAGGATGACGTTAGTTTTTTTCAAAGTTGTATTTTCAGGATAGAAGGTGATGATTACCAAAGATTCGAACTACCATAACAGGTCACTCATTTAATGATGACCGAGTGCAGTGAATTGTCGCCCTTACTTATATTTTAATTCTTGATAAGAGCTTGATACATCAAACTCACAAATGGATTTGTGGTATAACTTATATGATTATTACATGGTATTTTAGAGATGACATTATTGGATTATAATGCTATGTATCATACCAAGGTGGTGAATTGAATAAGAATATGCTTTTAACCATAGATGTTGGAAATACCCATACCACTTTTGGAGTTTTTCATAGCGAAAAGCTTCTTGCTGATTGGAGAGTTTCGACTTCGTCGCGTCGAACTAGTGATGAATGGGGATATATACTAAAAGAACTCATAGCCGACCAAGGCATTGAGGAAAAAAATATAAATCAAGTGGCGATATCCTGCGTTGTGCCCCCAGTCCTCAATAATCTTCGTGAACTGTTTGAAAAGAAATGGATAAATGTATTAATGGTGATCGGTCCAGGAGTTCGTACTGGTTTATCAATAAGAGCGGAACCAAAAGAAACCGGCGCTGATCGAATTGTTAATGCTGTAGCAGCTGCGCATATTTATGGTGGTGATTTAGTGATTATCGATTTTGGAACAGCAACTACCTTTTGTGCAATTAATGCGAATCGTGAATATTTGGGAGGGTCAATTGCTCCAGGAATAGGGATTTCTCAAGAAGCTCTTTATGAAAAAACTGCTCGTTTACCTCGAATTGATGTTGAAATCCCGGATAAATGTATTGGGCGTAATACGGTTGAGGCAATGCATTCAGGCATTTTCTATGGATACATCGGGTTATGCAGAGAGATTGTTATAAATATGAAGAAAGAATTTGCTCTAAAAGCACGAGTCGTTGCTACGGGAGGATGGGGCATATTTCTACATAATTATTGTGATTTTATTGATTTTTTTAATCCAACACTTACTCTTGAAGGTTTGAGAATTATTAATGAGCTTAATCAAAAGTCATGAAAGTGTAAAAGATGTCGCAATATTGGGAGATCAAACTCGTCTTGATGGTCATTATCAAGGGGAGGGAACGGTCATGATTCAAGGTGAATTTAGTGGATCTATTGNNGTCAGTGAATGTCATTATTACCCGACATGGACAATCAAAAGCCTTTATCCAGTCAAAAAACATAGAGGTTTGGGGAACTTTAGCAGGTTTTGCTCATACAGAAAAAGTTATCTGTCGTAGTTCATGTCGAATAACGGGAATAATTATGTCAAATGGAATTGCCATAGAACCTGGAACAACGTTTGAGGGTGGATTGACATTCCCCCAAACTGGTGATAGTGGTGAAAAGTAAAACAATCGTAAGTGTTAGTTTAGGGTCTTCGCTTCGCAATCACCAAGCCGAAATCGAATTAATGGATTTTAGAATTAATATTAAAAGAATAGGTGTTGATGGTGATAAAAAAAAGTTTATGCAAATTTTAAGAGAATTGGATGGTAAAGTTGATGCCTTTGGTTTGGGGGGTGCTGACCTTTACCTCCGTGCTGGCCGATATAAATATCAAGTGGTTGATATTGCTAAAATGGTTTCAGTTTTGGAAAAAACACCAATTGTTGATGGTGGAGAACTCAAAGAAACTTGGGAAAGAAAGGTTCCACAGATTTTAGTCGAAAAGGAAAAATTAGACTTACAAGGAAAAACCGCACTTTTTATGAGTGGGATGGATCGTTATGGTTTAGCAGAGGGACTTTCTCAGCAGGGTTGTCGGCTTTTGATAGGAGATATGCCATTTGCATTAGGAATACCCATTCCCCTAACTCGGCTTTCTACCCTTCGCTTTCTATCCATTATAATGATGCCGGTGCTTAGACGTCTTCCTTTGAAAGTTTTATATCCAACCGGAAAAAGTCAAGAAGTACGAGTTACTCGATCTCCTCATCTTTTTAAAAGAGCTGACATCATAGCCGGTGACTTTTTATATATCAATCGATTTATGCCGGACGATATGAAAGGGAAGATTATTATTACCAACACGGTCACAAATAATGATATCGAAACTCTTCGAAAATTTGGAGTAAAAATACTTGTTACAACTACTCCTGAGATGAATGGGCGTTCTTTTGGTGCGAATGTTCTTCAAGCAATTTTTGTTTCAATACTCGAGAAACATCCTGATAAGATCTTACCTGAGGAATATTTACAATTAATGAATACCTTAAAAATTCAGCCCCGGCTGCTTTATTTATAGATAATTTCATTTAAAAAATGTTGAGTAATTTAAAAAAAATCCACGGAGGGAAATAGAAGTGGACAAAAAAAAGCTTGTTGAAGAGACTATTGAGAAATATGCTAAATATATTAATCCTGGCTTGGCGCGTTACTATAAATTTGCTCAACTTGATACGGTAGAATGGACTAGTGCCGGTTCCAAGGTATGGGATGTTTATGGTAATGAATATATTGATTGTTTAGGTGGATTTGGAGTTTTCAATGTGGGAAGGAACCACCCTCGAGTTATTCAAGCTGTCAAAGAACAATTAGATCGGCTTCCGCTTTCAACTCGTACCTTGTTCAATAAACACCAAGCTGATTTAGCTGAAATGTTAGCCCAGGTTACTCCGGGTAATCTTCAGTACTCTTTTTTTGGAAACAGTGGTACAGAAGCAGTTGAGGGAGCATTAAAATTGGCTCGTTTTTATACCGGTCGGGAAAAACTTATTTCAGCGGAGAATAGCTTTCATGGTAAGACCATGGGTTCTTTAAGTATTTCCGGGCGCGATGTTTATAAAAAACCTTTTCTTCCAGGTCTTCCCGAAGTATTCCAAGTCCCCTTTAATGATGTCGACGCTATGAAACAAATAGTAGATAAAGAGACTGCCGCAGTAATTTTAGAACCAATCCAGGGAGAAGGAGGCATCGTTGTTCCCTCACCTGAATATTTAAAGCAAGTTAAAACTATTTGTGAGAAGCAAGGAGCTTTACTTATTTTAGATGAAATTCAAACTGGATTAGGTCGCACCGGAAAACTGTTTGCCTGTGAACATTTTGATGTTATACCTGACATAATGACTCTTGCAAAAGGCTTAGGAGGTGGCGTATTACCTATTGGAGCATTTATTAGTACAGCAGAGATTTGGAAAGTATTTGAAGATAATCCTTTTATTCATACTTCAACATTAGGAGGGAATCCTCTTAGCTGTATAGCTGGCATTGAAACCTTAAAAATCCTTCAAGAAGAAAACATACCTGAATTAACCTGGGTTAAAGGTCAGAACCTCTTGAAACGGCTCCGAGAGATTCAGGATAAGTCAGAGGGAATGATTCAGGATGTAAGGGGAATGGGTTTATTGATTGGTATCCAATTTGGTGACCCCGATATCGCTTCTTTAATAGCTATGGAGATGGCTCAGCGGCACGTTTTGTTGGCTTATACTCTTAATAACCCGAATGTAATTCGTATTGAACCGCCACTTACTATATCTTATGAAGAGCTGGATATAGTTTTATCCCGATTGACTGAATCCTTGGTTTCAGTACGAGGGGTATTAGATGAAATAGGAGGGAAATAAAAGCCATGGGAAAAGTGAATGATGTTATTATTGTGCAACAATCAGCCGAAAAAGTTTTTCTTGAAGCTCAGAATATCGAAAAATTAGCAGAGTTTCTTCCGGATATTAAAGAAGTGAAAATCCTTCAAAAAAATATGAATGAAGTTGATAGTTTTTGGAAAGGTAGCTTTCAAGGTCGTGAGATAAAGTGGACTGAGCGAGATATATGGGATGGGGTAAATAAAGAATGTCGTTTTGCCATTTTAGAAGGAGATTTTAAGGTCTACCAGGGTGTTTGGAAGTTTATTCCATTGTCCGATAATGAAACGAGAGTAGAACTTGAGCTTGAATATGATTTAGGACTGCCTCTGGTAGGGGCATTGATCAATGCTTTTCTTAAAAAGAAAATGTTAGAAAATGTTCAAGCAATGTTAAAAGCCTTAAAACAAATGATCGATCAACAGCAAAATCCAGCTTGATAAAAATAAGATCCTCACCACTTCGGAATGCGAAGGCTCAGGATGGAATCATTTTTATCGCACTGGTTACTGTATTATTAAAATAGAAGGTGATTTGGTGGATAGCTTTGCTTTTATTATTCATGCTATGGATGCTCAAGATATCAAAGATTATAAAAAATTCCTCCGTTTGTTGCCTAACCGGTCGGTTGAATACCTCGCCTCTCACATATCGCCGTTTGTTTTATCCCATGTTACCGGAGTTCGCTCACAGGCGACTGGAAAAGAAATCCAAGGGTGGTTTGTGGGCCTTCCTATGACTTCAAGGGTTCTCATTGAATACCCATTTACTTTTGTTTCGAAGCAAATCCATAAATGTGGTTTATTGGCGGAAAAGCTCGGAGCTAAAATTATTGGTTTAGGTGCTTTTACATCAGTAGCTGGTGATGGAGGAATTACCCCCAAAAAAGGCTTAACTATTGCCGTTACCACCGGTAATAGTTATACCGTGGCAACGGCTCTGGAAGCTACTATGATTGCAGCCCAAAAGATGTCATTAGACTTTAATAGTGAAGAGTACGCAATAGTTGGTGCTACTGGTTCGATCGGAAGAGCTTGTGCTCTTATTTTAGCTCAAGAAAAAAAGAAAGTTAGGGTAATAGGACGTGATCCAGAAAAAGTGAGCAATATTCAGCGGGAAGTTGAGCAATTTTCCCATTACCCAGTGAAAGGATTTACTGAAATCGAACCAGGAATAAAAGGGTGTCGGATTATATTAACCGTGACATCGACGATTGATACCATAGTTCAAAGCCATTGGATTGAAAGGGGTGCTGTAGTTTGTGATGTATCAAGGCCTCGAAATGTAGCTAAAGAGATTATGGAATCCCGAAAGGATATTTTAGTTATTGAAGGTGGAATCGTTGATGTACCTGGAAAACCTGATTTTGGAATGGACTTTGGATATCCACCAGGTAAAGCTTATGCCTGTATGTCAGAGACAATGATCCTTACCCTGGAAGGTCGATTTGAAGATTATACTCTTGGTAAAGAAGTCCAAGTTGAACGTGTGAAAGAAATAAGTAATCTTGCCTTAAAACATGGTTTTAAGGTATCAGGAATTCGTAGCTTTGATAAAGAATTGACCGATGAAGAAATCGAGATGATTAAAAAAGCTATTTAATTCATGAATGGGTTTCAGAAAAATTAATAAGGAGGATAATTAATATGACTTCTCGAGAGAGAGTTTTAGCCGCAATCAATCACCAAACTCCAGACAAAGTTCCTTTGGATTTGGGGTCAACGCTCATCAGTGGTATTCATGTAAGCAGTCTTCATAAGCTCAAAGTATCCTTGGGATTAATTAAGGATAATGAACCAGTGAAAGTCTATGATCCCTTTCAAATGCTAGGGGAAGTAGACGATGATCTCCGGGATGTATTGGGAATTGATACCGTTCCATTACCATCTATCAAAAATTTCTTTAGTTTTAAAAATGAAAATTGGAAACCGTGGACTTTTTTTGATGGGACACCAGTTTTGGTTCCGGAGAAATTTAATACTATACCAGAACCGAATGGTGATATCCTTCAGTATCCTGAAGGTGATCGTTCGGTACCTGCCTCAATGAGAATGCCGAAAGATGGCTTTTATCATGATTCTATTATTCGGCAAAAGCCAATTGATGATGAATCGAAGCTGAAAGTGGAAGACCAAGTAGAAGAATATTCGATTATGAGCGGAGAAGACCTGGCTTACTATGAAAAAGAGGCAAAAAGACTCTACGAGGAAACTGACCGTGCTGTGGTTTTTGGTGGAGTACCAGGAACTAACTTAGGTGATATTGCTTTGGTCCCTGGACCAGGCATGAAAAATCCTCAAGGAATTAGAGACGTTGAGGAGTGGTATGTTTCCCTCATGACTCGTAAGGATTTTTTAAAAGAGGTATTTTCTCGGATGACTGAAATTGGTTTAAAGAATCTTAAATTATTTTATGAAGCTGTTGGTGAGAGAATTCAGGTTATCGTCCTATCGGGGACTGATTTTGGATCCCAGAATTGTCCATTTATTTCACCAGCCCTTTATCGAGAACTCTTTAAACCTTATCACCAAGCAATGAATGAATGGATTCACCAAAATACTCAGTGGAAAGCATTCATCCATACCTGTGGCTCAGTATTTGATCTTCTTCCTGATTTGAAAGAGGCGGGTTTTGATATTCTTAATCCAGTGCAAGTTTCTGCAGCCAAAATGGATCCAAAAGAGCTTAAAGAACATTTTGGTTCAGACTTTACATTTTGGGGAGGAGGAGTGAATCCTCAATCAACTCTTCCTTTTGGTTCTCCTGAGGATGTTCGTCAAGAAGTCAGATATTTGATAAATACCTTCAAACCTAATGGAGGGTTTGTTTTTGCTAATGTCCATAATATTCAAGCAAAAATTCCAGTAGAAAATTTACTCGCTTTTTTTGAGGCCTTTCAAGAAAATCGTTAAAATAGTAAACTGGATGGATAATTCAATAAGCAATATTGTTTTTCTTAAAATGTAAATAATTTGCAAATCATTTAATTAATATTTGTTATTATGATAAAAATAGAGTTGGGAGGTGGAATCTGAATAATTTAAAATGTTCAGTTTTTAAAAAAAAATAAATCGAGGTGGAAAAGAACATGAAAAAGATGATGCTTTTTATCATGGTAACAGCATGTGTTTTCAGTTTCATAGTTCCGACGTTTGCTGAAGAAAAATTACCAATTTCTGAACAACTTTATATTGAAGTTTCAGCATTAGGAAGCTTAGATTATTTTTATGATCATAAATTAGGAATGGAATTAGCTGGAAAGTATTTGGGAGTAAAAACTGAGTATGTTGGACCGGCTGATTTTGATATGGCAGCCATGATCACCGCATTTGAACAAGCCATTGCCAAAAAACCCCAGGGGATATTGGTAGTCGGTTTTGAGCCTTCACTCGACGCAATAGTCGATAAAGCTATTGATGCTGGTATCCCAGTTGTTACACTTGATGCTGATTTACCAGGTTCAAAAAGAATTGCCTTTGTTGGAACTGGTAATTATCAGGCAGGCTTTGAAGGGGGTAAGAAACTTGCTTCTCTCGTCGGCGAAAAAGGGAAAGTAGCAATTATGACCAGACCAGGCCAATCGAACCTTGAAGAGCGAATTGTTGGATATAAAGATTCTTTGGCTCAATATCCTGATATTGAGATAGTACAAATTGCTGATACTCAGTCGGATCCAACAGTTGCTGCTCAAGCTGCTGCAGCTCTTCTTCAAAAATACCCAGACTTAGCTGGTATTGGCTGTGTTGAAGCAGCTGGTGGGGCTGGAGCTGCTACTGCGGTTAATGAAGCCGGGAAAGCGGGTCAGGTTAAGATTGTTTCCATGGATAGAGGAAATGATGTTTTAGAATACATTAAAGACGGGATCATTTCAGCATCGGTCGCTCAGCAGACCGCTTTAATGCCATTTTACGGCACTCAGATTCTATTTAATCTTTATAATTACGACATTCCAATTTCCAGCGATAATGTAAAAGCTAAGATCTCAGGAGCCCCAGCTGTTATAGATACTGGTGTTGTTATTGTAGATGAATCGAATTATGAATATTTTATGAGAGATTAAGTATAACCAAAGATAAATTGATAATCATAAAGGAGCGTGTAGCCATTATCACGCTCCTTTATGATTATTGGTTATTTATTCAATTGAGGAGAGAGCGCAGGAATATTAGTGATACTCAGCGTTATTGGAGGAATTCATGGATAAATTAATAATTTTAGAAGCACGAGATATCGTAAAAAACTTTCCTGGAGTGCGAGCTCTTGATAGAATTCAGCTTCAACTACAGAAGGGTGAAGTCCATGCCCTGGTAGGGGAAAATGGAGCTGGGAAAAGTACTTTAATGCACATCTTAGGAGGAGTGTATAAACCTGATAGTGGAGATGTATTCATAGAAGGGAAAAAAGTTAAATTACAAAACCCTTACCATGCATCTCAGGAGGGAATAAGCGTTGTTTATCAGGAATTGAGCTTAGTACAGAACCTTTCTATCGCTGAAAATATTTTTGCCAATCGTCAACCTCTTAAGCGTATGAAATTGGTTGATTGGAATCTTTTGTATCAAAAAACATCTGAGGTTTTAAAATATTTTAATTTGGAGATTGACCCTCGTACTCCAGTAAAAGAACTGTCGGTTGCTGAGCAGCAAGTCGTTGAAATTCTTAAAGCAATTTCCTATAATCCAAAAGTTCTCATACTGGATGAACCAACTTCTTCGTTAACCCAGATAGAAACCAAACTTCTATTTAAGAATATTAAGCTTTTAAAAGAAAAAGGAGTATCATTTGTTTATATTTCTCATCATCTTCAAGAAATATTTGAAATTGCTGATCGGGTAACTATTTTTAGGGATGGAAAATATATTGATACTCGGAACATTTCTGAAGTAAACGAGGAACAGGTTGTAAAACTCATGGTAGGTAGAGAAATTCAAAATATGTATGGAGATCGGAATTCAAAAATTGGTGAGGAATATTTTCAGGTCGAAAATCTCTCTCAAGATGGGGTTTTTACCGAAGTATCTTTTTCCTTGAAAAGAGGAGAAATATTAGGAGTAGCTGGATTAGTTGGGGCGGGAAGGACAGAATTAGCCAGAGCAATATTTGGCTTAGAGCCATTTTCTGAGGGAAGTATAAGACTTAATGGGAAGGTTTTGTCAATACATTCTCCCGGCGATGCCATCCAAGAAGGGATTGCCTACTTAACAGAGGACAGAAAACAACAGGGGCTTTTTTTAAAAATGAGTTACCGAGAAAACTTGATAGCGCCTGATATGAAACGATTTATAAAGGGTATGAATATTCTTGATGAAAGTAAAATAACTTCTTTTGCTGAACAATCACAAAAACAATTTAAAATTATTACTCCAACAATTTTTCAAAAAGTCAGAAACCTATCAGGTGGTAATCAGCAGAAAGTATTGTTATCTATGTGGGTAGGGATTAATCCGAAAGTCTTAATTGTTGATGAACCGACCCGAGGGGTCGATGTAGGAGCCCGAAGAGAAATCTATAAAATTATGCGAGACTTAACCTTATCAGGTGTTGGAATTGTTATGATATCATCTGATTTACCAGAAGTTTTAGGTGTAAGTGATCGCATTCTGGTAATGAGGGGTGGACGTATTGTTGGAGAATTTAATCAAAATGAAGCAACCGAAGAAAGAGTCATTACTTGTGCTACAGGTGTAGGAAAAGTGAACATACTAACTTGAGAAAACCAATAAAGGAGAAATCGAATGAGTCAACGAGAGCAAACCAAAAACCATCGAAACCTATGGCGAAGCTTAACTGAAATTCATGAATTCATGATTTTATTTATTATTATTGGTGCTGTAATCCTTATGACTATATTGTCACCGATATTCTTTACTTCAGGAAATATCCTGGCTACTCTTTTAAGCCTAGCGATCGAAAGTATCATTGCTATTGGAATGACAGTTTTAATGGTTTCAGGCGGATTCGATATGTCTGTAGGTTCAACTGTTGGTTTTACCGGGGCAATGGCAGCAATGCTGATGGTTAGGGGAACACCAGTTATTTTAGCAATTATGGTAGGAATAGGCTTAGGAGTTTTAATTGGTATGGGTAATGGCTTGATTATATCAAAAATTGGGATAAATCCATTCATTACGACTTTAGGAATGCTTAATTTAGTTCGAGGCCTCTTGTTGGTGATAACCAAAGGGAAAAATATTACTGGTCTTCCTGATTCTTTTAAAATATTAGGTCAAGGTAAGTTTTTCAATGTTCAGTATCCAATTCTAATCGCCATTATTTTGGTTATTATAGGAGATTTTTTACTGCGAAAATCTCAATTCTTTCGACAAAATTATTATATTGGTGGCAATGAAAGAGCGGCTTTGTTATCAGGAATTAATGTTAGTAAAATGAAAGTATTTAATTATGCCCTTGTTGGCGGATTGGCAGCGTTTGCTGGTATCATTATGACCGCTCGCTTAGGAGCGGCATCGGTATCGGCAGGTACCGGTTTGGAGCTCAGGGTTATTTCTGCGGTTATTATTGGCGGTGCTAGTTTACAGGGTGGAGAAGGAACGGTTGCGGGAGCTTTCTTGGGAACCCTTTTGATGGCTTTAATTCAAAATTCTCTTACCCTTTTAGGGGTAGATGTTTATTGGAATACTTTTGTTATTGGGACAACTCTTTTAGTTGCAGTAATGATTGATACTTTAAGCAAAAAGAGAAAGGGTCTTTTATAAAAATTTATGGGAAAATAGCTAACTTTAAGGAGAATATAAATGAATACTTCAGAAAGATATCGGGAGAGAAATATTCAATCGGAAAACCGTATCAGGGAAGCATTTCAATTTAAAAACCAAGAAGCACCTTATATTATTTACGATGTTAATTATTGGTTGTTCGGTGCTTTATTGGATGAAATTCCCGATGGATATTGTAGCGAAGATCCCTCAATCATGACCAATTACCAAGCACAAAAAATTGAAACCCATATGAGAGAGTACCATGATGTTTATATTCCTTTTTTAATGCCCTGGTTTGGAACCGGCGTTCTTGCCTCGGGTTTTGGGATTGATGTAAAATTCCTGGACAAAATGGATCCGGCTGTTGATTTGCCGACCATTCGAGATGTTCAGCAAATCCGAGATTTAAAAAAGCCGAATCCTTTGAAAGATGGTCTCATGCCTCGGGTTCTCAACACGATCCGATACATGAGAGAAAACACTGATTTTCCCGTAGGGGTGACCGATTGCCAGGGGCCATTGACGACTGCTTTGCAGATTATCGGATACGATAAAATGATTTATTGGATGCATGATCATCCGGAGATGATTCATGATTTGATGCAACTGGTTACTGAATCTTTGATTGAATGGATTCGTGCTCAAAAAGAGATTGCTGGTCAAAGCCGGGATGATGATGCCTATGTATTAGGTGTAAAAATCCCTGGAGGTATTGGGGGAGTTTGGATTTCTGATGACGATTCGGTTATTTTTGGAAAAGATCTTTATCGGGAATTTGTGGTTCCTTATAATAGTCAGGTTCTTGAAGCTTTTGGGGGAGGGGTTATTCACTTTTGTGGTAGTGCAAACCAACATATTGAAAACTTTCTTTCAACCCGTGGGTTGAAAGCTATTCATAACCTCACCTTAGATCATCTTGATGAAGCTGCTTGCCTTCGTCACGCGCTTGCCGAGAAAAAGCTGGTTTATATGGTCGGAGATTTTAATCTTGAGGATAATCGAATTGATCATTATTACCAACAATTATTTCAAAAAATGGGCTCGCAAGGGCTCATAGTGATTTCATATATTGCTCCGGCTCTATCTCTCCAAGAGGGTCAATATATAGATACCCGCCGGGATCCCGGTATTGGGAAGCGGATTGAACAATCTATTCAAAAATACAATCATTTAAAATAAAATTTAGTTATCAATTCTAAGGAAAAATATGTTCAGAAGAAAAAATTGCATTGTTTAATTGAAGGAGAGTAAAAATGCCGCAATTTGACGTAGTAGGAGTTGGGCATGTTTCCCTTGATAACTTAGGAATTGTTGAAACCTATCCCCAGCTTGACCAACGAGTTCGCATGAACGATTTTCTTCGTCAAGGCGGAGGGGAAGTAGCTACTGCTTTGGTAACCTTAGCACGTTTAGGTGCCAAAGTCTCTTTCGTGGGAAAAGTGGGTGATGATGAATCTGGGGAATTTATCTGTAAAGAATTTATCCAGGAGGGAGTTGATATTAGCCAACTGGTTAAAGAAAAAGGGAAGATGAGCCTTACCGCATTTTGTATAATTGATCAAATGAGTGGGAAAAGAACTATTTTTTGGTATAAAAATTTAACTCCTTTAAGGCTGAATGAAATTGATCCCGATTTTCTTTGCCAGGGGAAAATACTTCATTTAGATGCCCATGAACCGGAAACCGCTTACGAAGCTGCTCGATATTTTCGTGAACATGCTGAAGGAAGAAGAATTGTCTTAGATATAGATAACTGGGATAAACAAAGAGAAAAGTTAGTGGCCTTAACTGATGTTTTAATCGGTTCAGAAACCTTTGCTAAAAATTTTCATCCTACCAACCCATATATTGCTTTAGAAAAAGTTGCTGCATTAGGACCAAAGGTAGTTATTTTAACCCAGGGAGAAAGAGGATGTTTGGGTAAAGCTGGAAATGAAAACTTTCAAGTTCCAGGATACCAAGTAGATGTTGTTGATACGACCGGTTGTGGTGATGTTTTTCATGGTGCCTTTGTATTTGGCCTTTTGAAAAATTGGGATATGGTTTACACTGCTCGTTTTGCCAATGCGGTTGCTGCTCTGAAGTGCACAAAATTAGGAGGACGTTCGGGAATTCCCAATCTTACGCAAACTCAGGAATTTATGGAAAAAATGAAATAATATAAAAATTAAGGTTAAATGTTTTAAGTAAGTTTTTTTATCGAAATTTACCACCATACCTTAAGAAGTGGAGCTTTTATGATTAATGGTTTAAGAAACTCAATGGCTTTTTCACAGCCATCTTCTCGTGACATCACCGGATCTTCATGTTCAAAAGAAAGGACATAATCATAGCCAACGCTTATTAAAGCGCTCATTACCTTTTTCCATTTTACATCACCCCAACCGGGAACCCGAAAGCGAAACCCACGATCTGGTCTCAACCAAGAGCCAGTGGGGATGATTCCTGAACGTCGGACCTCATCTTCCTGTATTTCTGAATCTTTGGCATGGGCATGGAAAATTCTTTCTTTAAAGGTTTTAATAAAAACTACCGGATCAATGAGTTGCCATATCAGATGGCTCGGATCAAAATTAAAGCCAAAATTGTCTCTATTGTCTAAAGCTTGAATCGCTCGTTGGGCAGTTTCTATATTGTAAGCAATTTCATTGGGGTGGACTTCGAGAGCAAATTTTATACCATATTTTTTAAAGGTATCTAAAATATCTCCCCAGCGCTCAGCAAATGCTTCCCATCCTCTTTCATATAATTCTTCATTCTTGGGTGGGAAAATATACCACTTATCCCAAACATGGGAACCAACGAATCCACAAATGACTGGAACTTCTAATTCAGAAGCGGCTTGAGCAGCCTTTTTCATCATTGAAATTGCATATTTTATTTTTTCTTGAGCATCAGGTGAAGGGGCAAAATCGTCAGTTGACTCATCATGAGGACCTAATACCAATTGACCGGGTATTCCACAATTTAAAGCAGAAATCTCAAGATTATATTTTTTGAGTATTTTTTTAACTGAGCGGTCTCCCTTTAAAACTTTTTCTACATTAAGATGGTTGTTTCCCTCCCAGGCAGGTAATTCGACCATCTGATATCCTAAAGAAGAAACATATTGGGCAACCTCTTCAAGAGGTTTATCTTGGAATAAATTGGTAAAAATGCCGATCTTCATTAAGGACAACTCCTCTAACCATTTAAGCTTTTATTATCACTATCTTTTTCTTCGTCCAGTATAGGCAATCACTAATATAAGGAGAAGTAAGCCATAGGTAATCTGTCGAACAGCCTCAGTTGTTCGGAGAGCAACTAAGATGCTGTTGAGGGTAGTTAAGATAATACAGCCGATCACCGCACCAAGATAATCTCCATTTCCTCCAGCAAGAGATATCCCTCCAATAGCTAAAGCAGCAATGGAGGGCATCGTATAGGTGGCTCCGAGGTTGAGATAAGGTGTTCCGGTATAACTTAATAAAAAAAGACCTGCTAAAGCTGCAATAGCACCACATATCCCATAAACAAAAACCCGAAACCGTTTGACTCTTACCCCACTGAGTTCTGCAGTTAAATTGTTTGATCCCACTCCATAAAGAAGATGCCCCCATTTAGTCTTTTTAAGGACAAAAGAGGCTACTACTATTAATAATATCCATAAAAGAATAAGATAGGGAATATTAAAAAATTTCCCACTCCCAATGGTTTCCAATAAAGGCGGGGCATTTCCAGTGGGGAACCCTTTGGTGATGATGAGTGAGGTACCTTCAACAACACTAGCCATGGCTAAGGTCATGATGATGGGGGGAATTTCAATATACGAAATAACTAACCCACTTATTAGTCCAAAAGCCAAACCTACTGCAGGTGTAAGAAGAAGAGCTTTGGGTATATTGATATTTTGTCCATTAAGAAAGTAGGCAGATAAAACAACCCCGATGGAGAGAATGGAACCAACCGATAGATCGATACCTTCATTTCCAGATAAAACTACCAAGGTTTGTCCCAATGCAACAATACCCAGGAAAACCGAGAGTCTAAGGACTGACATTACATGAGAAAAGCTAATAAAGCCAGGAAGAATGATTTCTCCAAGAACAAATAAAAAAATGATGGCGTAAAATGAGATGGCTAACTTAGAAAACAAAAATTCTTTTGGTGAAACTTTGTCTAAAATGACATTTTGAGACTGGTTATTGTTCATTGTTAATCGCTCCTCGTTTTAAAGCGAACGGGTTTTGAGGTATTTCGGAATAGCTCCAATGGCAAGCGAGAATATAATAATAATTCCTTTCATAAATTCCTGATAAAAAGATGTAATATTGGCAAAATAAAGAACATTAATAAGCAGCCCGAGAATCAAACCACCCATAATCGGCCCAATAATACTCCCTTTTCCACCAGAAAAAGAAAGCCCACCAATAATAGAAGCAGCAACTGAGTTAAGGCTGAAACTAAGGCCACAACGGGCATCACCCGTTGCAGTTTGAGCTACTACACAAATAGATGCTAAAGCGATAAAGACACCACTTAGAAGAAACACTTTAATTTTAGTGAGAAATACGTTCACCCCATTAGCATAAGCTGCGTCTTCATTTCCACCAACGGCATAAATGTGCTTATAAAATCTCGTTCTGCTGATGAAAAAAAGGATAAAAAAAGCTCCAATAAGGAAAAGAAGAACAACTGGAAAGTTTGGGAATAAGTCACTCCGATACATTTTGCTAAAACTTTTTGGAATGTAACCGCCTGGTGTTGGCATGAAAAAGAGAGCAATTCCAAACCAAAGCACTGAAGTAGCATAGGTGGTTAGTAGAGGTGGAGGACCGAAGTAACTAATGAGGAAACCATTGACAAAGCTCATTAAAATTGCCAGCCCTGATCCAAGTAAAACGACGATAAATATACTCAACAATGAATCACCCATTAGTGAAGCCATAAGTACGGTGATCAAAGATACAGTAGCACCTAAGGAAAGGTCAACACAACCAACTAAAATAACTAATCCTTGAGCAATACTGGTTAGAATAAGAGGGGTAAAGGTGAGTAAATTTGATTTGAAAGTTCTATAGGTAAAAAAGTTGTGTTGAAGGGAAGCATTAAGAATAATAATGGCAATTAAAATGAGGAAACTTGGGAAAGAAGGGTTTTGATATATATTTTTCCAATTTAATCTATTTTTCATTTTTCCCTCTTTTTTCAACGTATCTTTTTTTCAAATTATCATTGTACCCTTAGTGAGGAGGCAATTAGATTTTCCTCACAGATTCTATCGCCACATATTTCTTCAACAATTTGTCCCTCAAAAACTATTAAAACTCGATCGCAATTGGCAATGAGTTCTTCATTATCACTGGCGTAGAGCAAGACTGAGACGCCTTGATTTGATAGATCGGCTATTATCTTATATAAATTTTTTCGAGTTTCAATGTCAACTCCCTTGGTGGGGTCATTAAGCAATAAAATTCTTGGGGAAAGCGATAGCCATTTACCAATAACAACTTTTTGCTGATTACCACCACTGAGATGGGAGACTAATTTTCTTGGATCCGGCGGAACTAATGATATCTTTTGGATGGTTGTATTGACAGTTTGTCGTAATTCTTTTAAAGGAAGAATAAACTTTTGTTTTTTTTGGGCGACTTGAGGGTAAACAAGATTGGTAAAAACATTATGATTGAGAAAAAGCCCTTCTTTTTGTCGATCACCTGGAACCAGAAATATTCCCCGCTCAATAGCTTGGCTGGGATTTTTGATTATTATTTCCTGATTATTAATCTTTATTTTTCCAGAGGTTTTTCTTAAATAACCGGATAGGATGAATAGAATTTCTTCTTGACCCTGACCATTCAGGCCTCCCAAACCGATAACTTCTCCCTCTCTAATTTTAAAAGAAATATTATGGAGCTTATCTCTTTTTGAAAGACTATCGACTTCTAAAATAACTTGACGAGTATCAAAGTTGCGATAAGGTCGTTTTTCGTGGATACCTTTTTCATCTTCATTTTCTTTTTTTCCAGTGATCAGAGGAATGATTATTCTTTCCTCTCGTGGTTGTTGCTGAAAATCAACTTCTCCTACGGTTTTACCATTCCGGAAAGCAACTAACCGATCACAGATTCGGGTTATTTCCCAAATCCGATGAGATATAAATATGACCGATACCTGGTCTTTTTTTAATTGAATCAGTTTTTCAAATAATATTTCAACTTGTTTGAAGCCTAAAGAAGCGGTTGGTTCGTCAAGGATTAAAATTTTTGGGTTACGAGAAAGAGCTTTAACAATTTCCAAGAGTTGTTGATCGGAAGGTGCCAGTTGGGAAACTTTGTCATAGAGAGAAATGTTGACCTTGAGCTCTTGAATAGCTGCTTCTGCTCGGATTAATGCTTCTTCTTTTTTGAGGATTCCTAAGGGAGTGATGATCTCTCTTCCCAGATTGATATTTTCCCAAACCGTCATCTCGGGAACGAGACTGAGATTTTGATGAACCATTGATATTGCCAATTTTTCAGCTTCCAAGTGGGATTTTAAATTGATTTGAGACCCATAAAGATAAAGCTGTCCGGCATCGGGTTTAATAAGCCCGCTGATTATTCGAGCAAATGTCGTTTTGCCAGATCCATTGGCACCCACTAGGCCACAAATCTCTCCTTGATTGAGGGTAAAACTGGCATCAGAAAGAGCTACTACCCCATCAAAACTCTTTTTTAGATTTCTTGCTTCAAGGATAAATGACATTAATTGAATCCTCTATTCTTACTGCAAGCAGGGTTGGTTAAGGTTATTTTAATGAACCAACCCTGCTTGCAGACTTACCTATTCAAAAAGAGCGTCCAGCTCTTCCTGGCTGTACCAAGAATTCACATAGTAAGAATCAGCCCAATCCTTATATTGTTCATAAATCTGGTCGATATTATTGTTATCAACAATAAGATTGGGTCTATTATAGATAATATGCCCATTAACCAGGACCTCAGGTTTTAACTTTTTACCTTGTAATAGTCGCAATCCTATCCCAAGAGCATTATTAACATAACCAGGGGGATTAACAATCCCTATGGTATCGAAACCAACATTATCTTTCATTTCTTTCCACTTTTTAATGAAAGCTATTTGGGTTTCGCCAGTGATAACCGGAATATCTCTCCCAGCTGCCTCAAAGGCTCGGATAATTCCTAAGGACATTCCATCTTGGGTAAGAACGCCGTCAATTTGGGGGAAAGATGCCAGAAGGTCACTCATAACCTGTTGAGCTGCCGCCTGATCCCAGTTGCCATTGGCTTTGGCTAAGAGCTTTATATCGGGGTATTTGGCTAATACTTTTTCTGCTGCTACATCTCTTTCAATATTACCGGGTTGATCAGCAATACCACTGATATATACAATATTTCCTTTCCCGCCAAGCTTTTCACAAAACCACTCAGTGATAGGGGTCATCCACCAATCCTGGTTCATAAAATTATCAAGAACATTTTCATTATCAATCGGCATATCATAAACAATAACGGTGATTCCTGCTTCTTGGGCCTCTTCCATTACCGGGTTTAGGGCGGTTGAGGAATTGGGGTTGATGAGGAGAAGGTCAACTTCACTGGCTATGAGGTTACGAATTTGGGCAATTTGAGTATTAACATCAGGACCAGCATTTTGAATGATGAGTTTGTCTACCAATCCCTGTTCTTTATAAAACTCGAATTCCTGTTGAATGCTTTCGATCATCTGTACCCGCCAGCTATGGGTAAACGGTCCATTACTTAAACCGACCGTGTACGGGGGTTCACTTTCCTTAGCAAGCACTCCGAACGCAAAGGATAGAACAAAAATCAGAGTAATGAATAACAATATTATTCTATTTTTTTCCATGTTTCTCCCTCCCTAAAAAATTCCCTTACAATATTCCAAAAGTTTAATATTTAGGAAACTTGGTTTTTTTGAACAATATCACCTCCTTAAATTTCTCGAGTAATTTGTTTTGATCAGGTAATCAATTGCTATAAATCAACCCATTTTTTCTTTGGTTAATACCTGTATTAAAAGATAGAAGATTTATAAAAAATAAGAGGTCACATGTAAATCATAACTATATATATAAATAGTTTGTTTTACTCTTGGATACTTTATAGTATAGAAAGAATTGAAAGTCAAATAATACCACAATTATACCAAATCCGATTCCAACTTCATCTCTTTTAAACCATAGGGATATGAATAATAAAATGGAACATGAGAGATTACCACGTTGCTATGCTTCTCGCCAAGATGCCTTTAAATACCTTCTCCCTGTTCCTGCAGAGAAGGTCAGGATGAGAGTGAATTCTACTTTTTTCAATATAGATGATGGTTCTTCGCTACGGGGTGATATGCATTTTGATACAATTAAAAAAAGAAAATTTAAGGAGGGGTAAAATGGGCACATT
>DPKX01000239.1:0-5493 GCA_003542295.1 Candidatus Atribacter hydrocarboniphilus | reverse complement strand
TTATTGTTTTTACGTTATTTGGAATGAGTAGATTTTTGAGTTTTCTAAGTTCACCCTATGTATCCAATGAATCGAATACAATGATGCCCGGGATGAGTTGGGCAATAACTGGAAATATTGGCGGAGTTATTGGTGGCTTAGGAATTATTATTGGAGGTGTAGCTCTTTATTGTTTAGGTGCCATTTATAATAGCGTAATGGATATTAAAGCTCGTTAATGATAGATGTCGTTTTTAGGTTTTATAAAAAATAGGGGTGGTAAAAGATGGCAAAAAGAGTTGTTATTATTGGTGGAGTTGCTGCTGGTCCAAAAATAGCCGCGAAACTAAGAAGGTTAGATCATGAGGCAGAAATAACTATTATTGAAAAAGGTAAATTTTTATCCTATGCAGGTTGTGGCTTGCCTTATTATATTTGTGAGGATATAAAAGAACAGAGAGAATTAATGGAAACCCCGGTAGGAGTATTGCGTGATCCTGAATTTTTTGAGAAAACCAAAAATGTCAAAGTGTACAATCGAACCGAAGCTATAAAAGTAGATCGGTTAAAAAAAGAAGTCGAAATAAAAAACCTCGATACCAATCAGATAAAAACCTTGCCTTATGACTATCTGGTCTTTGCTACCGGAGCAAAAGTAATGATTCCACCAATAAAAGCCATAGACGTTGAACATCCCAGTATGGATTTAGGATGCATGGATTTGTCCCATGTTTATACTCTTCATGGTATTGAAGACGCTGAGGCAATTCGATGGATCATAAAAGAAAAAATGGCAAAGAAAGCGATTATCATTGGCGGTGGCTTGATCGGAATGGAAATGACTGAGAGTCTGGTGAAAAGTGGTTTATCGGTTACAGTCATAGAAATGTTACCGGAAATTCTGCCCATTCTTGATGATGATTTAGGAATTTTAGTGCGACGTTATTGCCAGGAAAAAGGGGTTAATGTTCGTGTCGAAGAGAAGATACTCCGACTGGAAGGAGAAGGCGGGATAGTTAAAAAGGTTATTACCGACAAGGGTGTATATGATACTGATGCGGTTATTATTGCAACTGGATTTCGTCCCCATTCCGATTTGGCGAAAAAATCAGGTTTGGAAATTGGTGAGACTGGTGGCATAAAAGTTGATTTATTTATGAAGACCAGCGATCCATTTATTTATGCAGCCGGAGATTGTGTCGAGATTGAAAATTTGGTTTGCATGAAAAATGCTTATATGCCTATGGGTTCTCTTGCTAATAAGCAAGGGAGGGCAGTAGCTATTAATATTGCTGGAGGACAGGAAATATTTCGAGGTGGATTAAATTCAGTTGTTTTTAAGCTATTCGATTACACGGTATCACGAACTGGTTTAGGGATGAAACAAGCTAAAGATTTGGGTTTTGATGCCGAATATGCTTTAGTACCCGCTCCGGATAAAGCTCATTATTATCCTGGTGCTAAACGGGTGATCACGAAAGTTATTGTCGATAAGAAAAGTGGAAAACTCTTAGGTGGCCAATTCTTTGGAGCTGGGGATATTATGAAAAGTGTAAATACCATTGCCACAGCCCTTTACTATGGAGGAACCATTGAAGACCTATCGATGCTTGATATACCATATGCTCCTCCTTATGCCTCGGCTATTGATAATGTTTGTGTTGCAGCGAATGTTATACGGAACAAACTGAATAGATCTATGGTAGGAATATCAGCTTTAGAAGTGGAAAAGAAAAGGAAAAGGAATGAAGATTTTATCCTTTTAGATGTAAGGACACCTAAAGAATATCAGCAGGTTAGAATTCCAGGGAGTACTCTGATACCTTTGGGCGTTCTTAAGCAAAAATTAGATGAGTTGCCACGGGAAAAAGAAATAATTACCTTTTGCGCAGTGAGCTTAAGAGGTTATGAGGCTTCAATAATATTGAAATCCAATGGATTTGAGAGTGTAAAAGTGATGGATGGTGGTTTGGCTTGTTGGCCGTATGAATTAGAAAAATAACCTATGGTATCTTAGTAAATCTGTCCCCCCATTCTGAAGGGTGGGGGGAGTTTTTAATTTTTTTTCTTGATAAAAAATCATAGGAATAAGAACGAAATGAAGCTCAATAGATTTTATTGGATTATAAAAACTGAAAGGATTAAAAGAGAAAATGATTATTTTCAGATTCTCTCGATAAAATATGTGGATTAAACTGGTTGTTATTGTTTTAATATTAACCATTGCCTTTTTTATTGTTTTTAATTTAGTTCGATCTCAACCGCCACAGGAAGAGGAAGAGACTTCAGAAAAGATCGAAGAGAACGTTGAAGTACCCGAAGATCCCCCGATTATTATAACAGGTGGTGTTTTAAGAGGTTGGGAAAAAGGACTTCTTTCTTGGACTCTTGAAGCAGATGAAATGAGGTTGAATAAACAATCATCACGTGCAACTTGTCCGAATGGGCTAGAATTGGTAGTTTTTGACGAGAAGGGAGAAGTCAAGTCCACCCTAAAAGGCAATAAGGGTTTTATTAATCTTGATAATAAAGATTTCCAACTAGTTGATACTGTTGAAGTTCTTTCAACAAATGGGAATCGGATTGAGTCGTTTGGTATAATCTATCGTGATAATAGTAAGACCATTGAGGGGTTTGCTCTCTCGAAGATTTTCTTCGATGATAATTACATTGAGTGTCAGAATTTTATTAGCGATCTTGATTTCGAAAATCCAGTTTTTGAGATAGTTCAAAATGGAAAATTTGTTATTGGAGAAAAATCTGCCAATCAATAATTTTCCTTAATTATTTTTTAAATTTATAAAGTCTTCAGCATAATAATAGTTATCTGCATATTTTTCCACCGTGATTTGTTCTTTATTAATTAGGTTTCTTAGCATATCAACGATTTCCCAAGAATGGAGAATAAATTGGGAATCAGGAAAGAGGGTTTTATCTCCTCGATAACAATCAATGAGAATATTTTCATAAGCTTCGGGACTATTGATTCCGAAGGTCCCTAAAGAATTAAAATTGAGATGGACTGGAGAGGAAGATAAACCCATACCGGGAATTTTTACTTGAATAACCATATCAATTTTTTCCTCAGGTTGAATTTCAATGATCAGTCGATTTTCGTTTGAGGTGGTTGAATGAAAGATAATCTCAATATAGGAGATTTTTTTAGCCAACCTTTTTCCGGTAATAATCCAAAAGGGAACGCCCGACCAACGTTCTGTCGAAACATATAGGGGAAAACGTATTAAAGTTTCGGTTTTGCTAAAAGGGTTGGAGATATCTTGAGTGTAGCTTTGGTATTGTCCAAGGTAAATCTTTTTGGCATCGGGAAGTTTTAAATTTTGAATGACTTCTCTCTTTTTCTGCTGCATTGAGCCGATAAAAGAAGAACACTCAATTTTATCTTCTTGGCAGAGAGGTGGGATGTCCATAGCAATCAATGAAAGGAGTTGTAATATGTGATTTTGGAAAATATCACGAATCGCTCCGGTTTCTTCATAAAATTGACCCCGCGAACCAACCCCTTCCTTTTCGCTCACAACAATACGAATTTCTTTTACATATCGTGCTGATAATAAGTTTTCAATAAACCAATTCTCGGCTTTTAAAACAATAATATTTTGAACAGTATCTTTTCCTAAATAATGGTCTACATAATAAATATTTCTCTCCAATGCTAACTTATTAAAAAGCTGGTTTAAATGAATAAAGCTATTCTTATTAAAACCAAAGGGTTTTTCGATAATAATTTTTATGGGTATTTTTGGAGGTATTTGTTGGTTAATTTTTTCGATCAACTGAAGAACTCGGGTATAAATCGAGGGAAGTGTGGACAGATAGAAGAGAATTTCTTGATAGTTATGGAGATGATATTCATTTAAAAAGGATAAGAAGGATTGAGAGTCATCGATATCCCCTTGATAATAGTCAGTTTTAAGAAAAAGATCATCCAAAACCGAGGAATCGAAATTGGGAATTTTATTTGAAAGAGATTGATGAAGGGAAGATTTATAGGATTGGTCATCTCTAAAGCGCCGACCAATTGCCAATATTCGAAAGTTATCAATTTTGCTGCGACGGATAAGGTGGTAAAAAGCCGGGAAAATTTTTTCGGTAAATAGATTCCCAGTTGCACCAAAGAAAATGAACAACTTTTCACTTTTCATTTGAGATTGTCCTAAGAAGAGCACGGATGGGCGACCCATCAGCGGATTTAATATTTAAAGGATACCCGGAAAACCAATAAAAACCTGAATTCACATGAGACAATACCAATCCTTCATAGATAAGAATATCTTTTTCTAATAAGAGACGATGAGTGGGGTGGTGAGGCTGATCTCGTTCAATGCCGAGAGAATCGATACCAACGCCTTTTAAAATTTTTTTGGAAAGAAAACCTGCGCCTGATTCACCGAGGAAAACAAATTTTTTTGGATGAAGCTGTTGAACTGAATTGTCTGTCTTAAACAATAGGAAGTCGATAGTTGCTATTTTGGCTTCATGGGGGAGAAGGTTTTCGGCTTCGATTTTTTCTAAATTTAAAAGTTCTAAAACCAGGGCCTTCCCTTCAAAATGATGTAAAGGATAAAGATCGATTGTTTTTCCTTGAGAAAGCATATGAAAGGGCGCATCAACATGAGTACCGGTATGATATAAAATAGAAAGGCGTGATTCATTAGATCCTCGATCGATGGTATTGGTAACTTCTATAACTGGCTTTCTCTCTATTATCCCTTTGTAGGTGGGCATTTCTGTTGATATCACCATCGAAATATCGATTATATCCACGGAATAGTTCCTCCTTTTTTTTAAAGTGATAAAACTTGTTTTTTCTAATTAATCATAGTGAGACTTAATCCGTATAAATCATTTTTATCGTCATGCCACCATCTACAATTAGATTGGCTCCAGTAATAAAACTGGCTTCTGAGGATGAAAGGAATAAACAGGCATGAGCAATATCTTCGGGAATACCTACTCGCCCAGCTGGATGTTGTTGATGGTCAATGGTAGTTAAAATTGGGTTTTCTCTCCGGCTTTCTTTTTTCCAATCCCTGGTTTCAATCCACCCGGGACTTATGGAATTTACCCGAACTTTTTTGGGAGCGAGTGAAATTGCCAAGGCATGAGTAAGAGCAATCACCCCTCCTTTTGAAGCAGAATAGGCTTCGGTGTTTGGCTCAGACATAAAAGCTCGAGTTGAAGCCATGTTAATGATAACTGAACCTGGTAAAAAATAAGGAAGGCAGAAATGAACCATCAAATATATACTTTTTAAATTAACGTTTAATACCCGATCCCATTCTTTAGGTTTAAGCTCCTCGATCGGTTTATTATTCAAAATTCCAGCATTATTAATTAATATGTCAATAGATTGGCGCTTTTGCCTTAAAAGACTTAAAGTGTTTTTTATGTTTTCGGGATTGGATACATCGCATTGAAAGGGTAAAAAAAACGGGAAGCTTCGCCATTCATTTTTACATTCCATCAGGGCTTCTTGATCGATGTCCCAAGATG
>DPKX01000033.1 GCA_003542295.1 Candidatus Atribacter hydrocarboniphilus | reverse complement strand
CCTCATCATAATGAGAAAACTGCATGGTATAAGTAGCCCTTCCCTGGGTAACCGAACGAAGAGCTGTTGCATAACCAAAAAGCGAAGCCAAAGGAGCCTGGGCATTGATAACCTGTAATTCTCCTTTGCTTTCAATTCCTTCAATTTTCCCTCTTCGGGCACTTATATCTCCAATAACATCACCTAAATAGTCTTTTGGAGTAATAATTTGCACTTTCATAACCGGCTCCAAAAGGATCGGTTGAGCTCTTTTTATCGCATCCCGCAAAGCCAGAGACCCGGCAATTTTAAAAGCGATATCAGAAGAGTCCACTGGGTGATAAGAACCATCTACCAAACGAACCCGAATGTTCATGACCGGGTAACCAGCAATAACACCATTATCCAGTGATTCTTTTACTCCAGCTTGAGCCGAAGGAATATATTCTCTTGGTATTGCTCCACCAACAATTTTATCTTCAAAAACAAAATTATCATCACATGGTTCGATCTCTAAAACAACGTGGCCGTATTGTCCTCTTCCGCCAGTTTGGCGAACATAGCGTCCCTCTCCTCGACTACTTCGCCGGATTGTTTCTCGGTAGGCAACTTGAGGTCGACCCACATTGGCCTCGACTTTAAACTCTCGTAAAAGACGGTCGATGATGATTTCAAGATGTAATTCTCCCATTCCCGAAATCAACGTTTGACCGGTTTCCTCATCAGTTTTTACCTTAAAAGTCGGATCTTCTTCGGCTAATTTTGATAAAGCTAAACCAAGTTTTTCTTGATCGGTACTNNGTGGGTTCTATGGCTACCTCGATGACTGGTTCAGGAAAAACCAGTGTTTCTAAAACGATAGGGTAACGTTCTTCGCAGAGGGTATCGCCGGTAGTTGCATTTCGTAATCCTACAATACCACACAAGTCTCCAGCTTTTACCACTTGTACGTCTTCCCGTCGATTCGCATGAATGATCAAAATTCGACTAACTCGTTCCTTTACTCCTTTATTACTGTTATATACATAACTACCGCTTTGCAGTTGACCAGAATAGACTCGGAAAAAAGAAATTTTCCCCGCATGGGGATCCATATTTATTTTAAAAACCAAACCCGCAAAAGGCTCTTTCTTCATGGGAAGGCGCTTTTCGGTTTCATCGGTTTTCGGGTTTTTCCCTTCAACTGGCGGTAGATCGAGTGGGGATGGAAGATACCAAACCACTGCATCTAAAAGAGGTTGAATGCATTTATTACGAAGAGCCGAGCCACCTAATACTGGTATAAATTTTCCGGCGGTCGTTCCCTTACGAATAGCCTGACGTATTTCTTGAGGATTTATCTCATTTCCATCCAAATATTTTTGCATGATGTTCTCATCGATCTCGGATATTGCTTCCAGGAGTTTATCTCGATAGATTAAAGCTTCTTGCCGGTAAGCATCGGGGACATCTACCCAATCAAATTCCATCCCATTACTGTCTCTTTCATAAATAAAAGCTTTCATTTCGATTAAATCAATAACACCAATAAAGTCGCTTTCTTTTCCAATGGGAATTTGGATTGGATGAGCGTTCGCATTTAATTTTTTACGTATAGCATTGACAACCGCAAAAAAATCAGCACCAACCCGATCTAATTTATTAATAAATGCAATCCGAGGAACTCGGTAATGATCTGCTTGGTGCCAAACTGTTTCTGATTGTGGCTCTACACCGCCAACTCCGCAAAACACCGCTACTGCACCATCTAACACCCGAAGGCTTCTCTCTACTTCAACGGTAAAGTCCACGTGGCCTGGCGTATCTCTAATATTTATCCGAGCATTATTCCAAAAACAAGTGGTCACCGCTGAACTGATGGTAATTCCTCTTTCTTGCTCTTGGGGAAGATAATCCATGGTTGCCATCCCCTCATGGACTTCACCCACCCGGTGAATTTTTCGGGTAAAAAATAAAATTCGCTCACTAACCGTTGTTTTTCCGGCATCAATATGAGCCATAATCCCTATGTTTCGAACTTTTTCTATATTCAATTGTTCAAAATCTTGTTCCTGATTGAGGTTACTATTCAAAAAAATAAAGCCCCTTTCCTAAAACCACCGATAATGGGCAAATGCTTTATTGGCTTCTGCCATGCGATGAGTGTCTTCTCTTTTCTTCGACGATGCCCCTGTCCCGTTGGCGGCATCAATGATTTCATTGGCTAATTTCTCGGTCATGGTTCTTCCTGACCGTTGACGGCTATAGTTGACCAACCATCGAATACCAAGGCTTTTGCTCCGTTCGGGACGAACTTCCATAGGCACTTGGTAGTTAGCTCCACCAACCCGCCGAGCTCTCACCTCAACTAAAGGCATTACATTATTCAATGCTTGAGAAAATACTTCTAATGGATCTCGTTTCGACTTTTCGCGAACTATCTCAAAAGCATCATAAACAATTTGTTCTGAAACACTCTTTTTTCCCTTTAGCATGATCTTGTTCATTAATCGTGCCACATCTATACTGTTATATACTGGATCTGGTTGGATTTCTCTTTTTGAAACCGGACCTTTTCTCGGCAAAACCCTTCACACTCCTTATGATTTTGGTCTTTTCGCTCCGTATTTTGAACGGCTTTGTTTACGATTCTCAACACCAGCCGTATCTAGCGTTCCACGTACTATATGATACCTCACACCAGGAAGGTCTTTCACACGACCACCACGAATAAGCACCAGGGAATGTTCCTGAAGATTATGTCCTATTCCAGGAATATAAGCGGTTACTTCGATTCCATTAGTCAAACGTACACGAGCGACCTTCCGCAATGCCGAGTTGGGCTTCTTAGGAGTAATAGTCCATACCCGGGTACACACTCCTCGTTTTTGAGGAGAGCTTTTCAAAGCAGGAGCACTGCTTTTCTTTTTTGGCTGCTTTCTGCCTTGTCGAACCAACTGGTTTATGGTCGGCATATCGTTCCTCCTTCTGAATATCTTAGTCTCATGAGTTGAATATATTTATTTCCTTATATTTTTTCCTATTTCTTTATACCATCAGACTTTTCAATAGTACCCCTAAGTGCAACGGAGCAATTTTATCAGCATTAAAATTGAATGTCAACTGGAAGTTTCAGTATTTGATTAAAAAAAGTGGGAGCGTTAAACTCCNNAAATTACTCTCTTCTTCATCATTATCGCTATCGATTTGACTTTCAAAATGGCCGAACTCTTCAGAATCCTCGTCAATTTCCCCATCTTCAATTCTGTTTCGATCGGGGTGAAGGATGTCTTCGATATCGATTTCTTCCTCGTAATTCATCAGCTCACGAAGATCGACACTTTGGTCTCCGTGAAGAGTCAATTCGCTTGAACCTTCCATGAGCTCTTCGGTTTCCAGTCTCACCTTTCGATAGTTTGGAAAACCAGTTCCAGCTGGGATAATCTTACCGATTATTACATTTTCTTTTAATCCAACCAGTTCATCGATTTTTCCCTTTATTGCCGCATCCGCCAATACATGAGTCGTTTGTTGGAAAGAAGACGCCGACAAAAAGCTCTCAGTAGCCAAAGAGGCTTTAGTAATTCCCAGGACAACTGGTCTTCCGGTTGCAACCTGTTTGGTGCCTGCCAAATAGACCACATTTTCAACTAAGCTTTTTATTTCAGTTTCGGCATCCTTTTCTCGTATCAACAGATACTCGACATTATCGTCAGCAATTTTGATCACCCCATCGCGATCGATCGTTTGTCCTGCTTTGATCAGGACCGAACCATTCTCTTCTATGGAAATATCCTGAGCTGCAACTTTTCCTACGACTTCTCGTTCTAAAAGTTCACTCAACCGCCCTTCAATGGAAAAGAAACGTCCATCACCCAGCTTGACTTCTTTAACATCCTCCATGACCAAATGCCGCACCACTGCCCGGCTTATTTGCTGGCCCGAAGCAATTATCAAATCACCACTTTTTGGGCTAATGATGTCCTTTCCCACTTCTTTTCCAAGAATTTCCTCACGCAATTCTCGAATTAAACTCTCTTTAATTTGGAAGGTCTCAACATTTTTCCAGACCACAATCTGATCGACATTATGACCTTCAATAATATCTTGGTGATGTGCTTCAATTTTGGTATTGGCAGGGAGAATGACTTCTCCGGTTTTCTGATCGGTCACTTCTTCAGCTAAAATGGCACCTTTTAGTTTTTCCCAAGTTGATTTTTCTCGGGTTCGAAGAATAACCGGCCCTAAGTCAGCTATATATTCAACCTTCTGCTCACTAATAACTTCACCAGCTTTGACCAAAACTGTTTCGTTTTGATCGAGAATGTCGTCAACGCTCACCTGGTCTTTCAATTCGGCTTTTAATGGGCGGTAACCTCGAATCATTTTATAGGGTGTCTGATTATTATCAATGATATAAAAAGGCTTGCAATCGGTAGATAGAATAATCTTTAGTTTCTCCTCGTCAATTGCTTCTCCTTTTTGTGCAATAGCTTCACCCGAAATATCAAAAGCCGGTTCCCGCAAGGTAAACCCTTCAAAAAGTGAGAGTGCTTTTTCTAAAATGAACCTATTTTCTTCATTAATTCGACTATTTTCCTGCTCAAAATCTTCAATATGAACCAGCTCGCCAGAGAGGAGTTCTGTATCACCGGAATTCTCAACCATAACCTTATTCAGACGAGCAATTTGTCGGACAATGGTTTCGATGTGCTTATCGTTGATATTCACCCCTTGAGAGAGGTAAACCGATTGAATCTCTTCAACCAGATGACTTTGGACCTCTCGTATTCCTTTGATTCGAAGGATATCTCGAGGATTAATTGGACCCAAGGTCAAGCGATCACCCGCTTTTACCCGAACGTTTTCATTAACCTTAATCCGAATATCGGGTGGAACCAAATACGCCCGAACTGATTGATCAACTTCATCGTCATCGGGACGAACCATGATTTTCTTTCGGTTTCCAATAGCTTCAATCTTTTCTACTTCTCCATCAACATCGGATAGGATAGCGGCTTTTTTTGGTTTTCGGACTTCAAACAACTGCTCGACTCGCGGGAGACCCTGAGTAATGTCTTCCCCGGCAATTCGAATTCCTCCGGTATGAAAGGTCCTCATGGTCAACTGGGTGCCTGGTTCACCGATTGATTGGGCGGCAAGAATTCCAACCGACTCTCCAATATCAACCATTTTACCAGTTGCCAAGTTCCTTCCGTAACATTTGGCACATACCCCATATCGAGCTTTACAGGTAAGAACTGACCGAATTTTCAATTCACGGATATGATGTTCAAGAAGTTTCTGGATAATATCTTCATTGATTTCTTCACCGGCAGCCAAGAGAAGCTGATCAGAATCAGGAACATAGACATCGTTGAGAACCATCCGGCCTAAGACTCTTTCTTCAAAATATTCAATAATATTATCATTTTCATCTTTTAAGTCTCCGATAATTATTCCATCATCGGTTCCACAATCAATCTCACGAACAATCATATCCTGTGATACATCAACCAGCCTCCGGGTTAAATAACCTGACTTTGCCGTTCTTAGTGCCGTGTCAGCTAATCCTTTCCTTGCACCATGAGTAGATATAAAGTATTCTAGTACCCCTAGACCTTCACGGAAGTTAGCTCGAATTGGGTATTCAATGATTCGACCTGAAGGATCAGCCATCAATCCTCGCATTCCTGCCAGCTGGCTGATTTGCCGAATGCTTCCGCGAGCGCCAGATTTCGCCATCATATTTACTGGATTAAAATCATCCAGTAATTCCAAAATAGCTTCGGCGACTTTGTTGGAAGCATCAGTCCAAATATCGATAACCGACTGTTCTCGTTCTTCTCCGGTAATCAGACCTTCATTATAATGGTCGTTGGTATCGCTAACCCGTTGAGTTGCATTTTCAATGATTGAGAATTTTTTTTCTGGGATCTCCAAGTCCACGACTCCGATGCTGGTTCCTGATTGAGTAGCATATCGAAAACCTAATTTTTTAATTCGATCAAGGGTTTCAACAGTAATCTGATTCCCAAATTTTCTAAAACATGAATCAACAATATCCGATAGTTTCTTTTTGGTCATTGGATCATTGTAATAAGACATCCCCTGAGGGAGAACCTGATTAAAAATAACGCGGCCAATTGTTGTCATGGTCACATTGGGGTCTTTCTCCTGAATTTCTCGAATGTAAATTGGTTCATGAAGATCGACTTGTTTGTATTCAAAAGCGAGGAGTGCTTCATCTATATCGAGAAATCGTTTCAGAGTTGTTTCTTTGGCCACTTTCCTCATCAAGGTCAAGTAATAACAACCTAAAACCATATCTTGAGTTGGTACTGCAATCGGTCGTCCTGACGCTGGAGATAAGATGTTATGAGATGAAAGCATCAGAATTTCCGATTCAGCTTGAGCTTCTGCGGAAAGCGGAACATGAACTGCCATCTGATCACCATCGAAATCAGCATTAAAAGCAGGACAAACCATGGGATGAATGTGGATGGCATTGCCTTCTACCAATACCGGTTGAAATGCCTGAACGCTTAATCGGTGAAGGGTTGGTGCTCGGTTCAGGAGAACTGGATGTTCAGCAATAACTTCTTCTAATACTTCCCATACTTCATCGCGGGTTTTCTCCACCATTCTTTTGGCACTTTTGATATTATGAGCATGACCTTTATCGACTAAACCTTTCATAATAAAAGGTTTAAATAGTTCTAATGCCATTTTTTTGGGGAGACCACATTGGTCGAAGTTCAACTGAGGTCCGGCGACAATAACCGAACGGCCAGAATAATCAACCCTTTTCCCTAATAAATTTTGGCGGAAACGACCTTTCTTTCCTCGTAACATATCGCTGAGTGATTTGAGCGGCCGATTACCCGGTCCTAGAACTGGACGTCCTCGTCGTCCATTATCAAATAGCGCATCGACAGCTTCCTGAAGCATGCGTTTTTCATTTTTTACAATAATGTCAGGAGCTCCAAGTTGTAATAGTCTTTTTAAACGATTGTTTCGGTTAATCACTCTCCGATAGAGGTCATTTAAATCGGAGGTTGCAAACCGACCACCATCCAACTGAACCATAGGACGCAAATCGGGCGGAAGCACCGGAACCACTTCCAATATCATCCACTCTGGTCGATTTCCTGATTTACAAAAGGATTCGACAACTTGTAGCCTCTTGATGATTTTCTTGGCCTTTTGGCCGGTTGCTTCTTTGAGTTCTTTTCGTAAACTTCGAGCCAGAGTCTGAACATCCAAAGTCCTAAGAATTTCTCTGACCGCTTCGGCTCCAACACCGCTTTTAAATTCGCTATCATACTGGGGAAGCAATTTCGCTTCGGTTTCAAGGATCATCTGGGCTTTTTTCAAACCGGTTGACCCTGGATTAATAACTAGATAACAAGGTTCCTCAGCAGTGTCAGTCAAGATCTCTTCTTCAAAGAGGTCACCATATACTTCCCTTAATTGATAGACTTCCGATTCAGAAATTTCTTCATCGCGTTGGTAAGGAAATACTCGGACATCGATTACTTCATAGCGATTATTTTCTAATTCTTCTACCGTGAAGCTTTCTTTATATTTGGTACGAAATCGAGTTAATTCCTTGGTTGAGAGTTCATCGCCAACCGAAAAGGGAAGATTGTGGACTTCAGTAATCCGATGAGCAGTCTCGGCTTTAAAGTTCGGATCATACTTTTGATGGATCCGATATTCAGTATCTCGTATAATTGTTCCTGACTCAAGATAGGTCGAACCCGGTTCAATAACCTTATAACAGTCTTCTTTTTTTCTTCCTGAAGCAAAGTAGAGAACTTTCTCCAGGTTTTTGGGAAGAACCCCCAAAAGGAGAGCCATTTTACTGGGAATACTTTTAAAATACCAAATATGCGAAACCGGAGCAGCCAGTTCGATATGTCCCAGACGAGCTCTTCTTACCGAAGAACGAGTGATTTCCACTCCACAACGGTCACAGACGACTCCCTTATGACGAATTCTTTTATACTTTCCGCAATAACATTCCCAGTCTTTGGTTGGTCCAAAAATCTTCTCACAAAACAAACCGTCTTTTTCCGGTTTGAGGGTTCGATAATTAATGGTTTCGGGTTTTTTTACTTCCCCTCGAGACCATTTGCGGATTTGGTCGGGAGAAGACAAACCAATTTGCATAGCTCCAAGATCATTGACATCTATCAAGGGTTTTTCCCCCTTCTTTTATTTTTTCTCTCGTCCCTGGAGATTAACACCCAATCCAGGCATATCATCTTCGGCATCTTCCATCTGTTCGATGGAAATTTCCTTTTCCTTGGAATCAAACACTTTTACATCGAGGCATAAACTTTGTAATTCCTTAACCAGGACTTTAAATGATTCCGGAACTGACGGTTTGAGTACGTTTTGACCTTTAACAATTGCTTCATAGGCTTTTACTCTTCCAACAATATCATCGGATTTCACCGTCAGAATTTCCTGTAAAGTATAGGCAGCTCCGTACCCTTCTAATGCCCACACTTCCATTTCTCCAAAACGCTGTCCACCGAATTGGGCTTTACCTCCCAACGGCTGCTGGGTTACTAGAGAATACGGTCCGGTTGAACGAGCATGAATCTTGGTTTCAACCAGATGGGCAAGTTTCATCATATATATATAACCAACTGTCACTTCATTATCGAAAGGTTCACCAGTTCGTCCATCATAAAGAATCACTTTTCCATGCGGAAGGAGATTAAATTCCGGAGATATCCTCTCGTCAAAAGCAAATACCGGATACCGGTTTTCCTTACTGATGGTTACATTTTTCAATGCTTCTAAAATTTCCGATTCTTTTGCTCCGTCGAAAGGAGCACTGGCGATTAACTCATGTTCTTTATTAGAAACCCAACCCAAGTGAGTTTCTAAAATCTGCCCGATGTTCATACGAGAAGGAACTCCCAAAGGATTGAGAACAATGTCAACCGGAGTACCATCAGGAAGGAAAGGCATATCCTCTTCAGCAAGAATCCTGGCTATTACTCCTTTGTTTCCATGACGACCGGCCATTTTATCCCCAACAGTAATTTTTCTTTTCTGAGCAACAAATACCTTAACCAGTTTATTGACTCCTGGGGCCAGCTCATCATCGTTTTCACGAGAAAAAACCTTTACATCAATAACTTTGCCATATTCTCCATGGGGAACCCGAAGGGACGTATCACGAACTTCTCGGGCTTTTTCTCCGAATATTGCCCGAAGCAATCGCTCTTCGGGAGTAAGCTCGGTTTCTCCTTTTGGAGTAACCTTCCCGACCAAGATATCTCCCGGTTTTACATCGGCTCCAACTCGGATAATTCCTTCATCATCCAGATTCCGAAGAATTTCATCTCCTAAATTGGGTATGTCACGAGTAATTTCCTCTGGACCTAACTTGGTGTCTCGGGCTTCGATTTCATATTCTTCAATGTGAACCGAAGTAAAAACTTCTTCTTTAACCAATCGTTCGCTAATCAGAATGGCATCTTCGAAGTTCTCACCTTCCCAGGGCATAAAAGCCACTAAAACATTTCTCCCTAAGGCAATCTCACCCATTGAAGTGCAAGGTCCATCGGCAATAATCTGTCCAGTTTCAACATACTGTCCAACTCGAACGATCGGTTTTTGATTGATACAGGTACTCTGGTTGGACCTCTGAAACTTTTCTAATTCATAGAGATCGATATCGCCATCATCTTTTTCAATCTCAATAAAAACCGAATCAACTTGCTTCACTATTCCGCTATTTCGGGCAACAACCGTAGCGCCCGAATCTTGGGCAACTTTATATTCCATTCCCGTCCCAATGAGAGGCGGCTTGGAAACTAAAAGAGGAACCGCTTGACGTTGCATATTGGTACCCATCAAAGCTCGGTTGGCATCATTATGCTCTAAAAATGGAATGAGCGATGCCGAGGCACTAATGATCTGTTGAGGCGAAACATCGATAAAATCAACTTTTTTGCTTTCTACCTCTACAATTTTCGAACGGAAACGAACCACGACGTTTTCATCGCGTATCATTCCGTTCTCATCGACAATGGTATCGGAAGGAGCAATATGATAGCGGTCTTCTTCATCAGCAGAAAGATACCGAATTTCATTGCTTAAACGTCGTTTTTCAACTTTCAAGTATGGGGTTACAATAAAGCCATATTCATTGACCTTAGCATATATGCATAGAGAGGTAATTAAACCAATATTTGGTCCTTCCGGAGTTTCTATTGGGCATACTCGACCATAATGGGTATAATGGACATCACGAACCTCAAAACCTGCCCGTTCACGGCTTAAACCTCCAGGTCCTAAAGCACTCAGTCGTCTCTTATGGGTAATTTCTGAAAGTGGGTTGATTTGATCCATAAACTGGGAAAGCGGGCTACTTCCTAAAAACTCTTTGATGGCAGCTACCACCGGACGAACATTAATCAGGTTCTGGGGAGTTGCCGAATCAGTATCGGGCTGAATGGTCATTTTTTCTCGGATGACTTTTTCAACTCTCAGTAACCCAGTGCGGAATTGATTTTGTAAGAGCTCCCCTACTGGTCGAGCTCGTCGATTTCCCAAATGGTCGATATCATCATCATAACCAACGCCGTTCAACAAGTTGAGGAGATAGCGAATGCCCCCGACTACATCGGCCCGACTCAAAATCCGTCCCTTTTCAGCCCAAATACTTTCTATTCCATGAACTCTCAGTGTCCTTAAGGCTTCCAAGGTTACAATATCACCTTTCTTGAGAAGGGTCTCTCCAGTCTCCGATTGAACCACATCCTGGCTTATTGTTCTGCCCTCCAAATCATCACCAACTAATTCCAATTCATCTTCGCGCTCAATAAATACTTTTATGATTTGATCTTCGTCGTTATAAACTTGTATGTAATCGATATTATATTCTTGATTCAACTCCTCTAAAGTAAGAGCTAATTGTCGTCCAATTTTGTCTCCTTTACGAAGGAGAATTTCATATCGAGAGGGATTATCCTCATCAATTGCTGCTTGATTACGAAGACATTGATGTTCTTCATGGTCAAGAATAATATCCTCAGCTCCGGTAAACTCTTCGATTCGTACAATGCGTTCTTCTAATTTAAGTTTATTATTTAGCTTATATCGGCCTACTTCACCAAGGTCATAACGGCGGGGGTCAAAAAATAAATATCTCATAAAACCTCGAGTATTCTCTTCAGTTGGTGGTTCGCTGGGACGTAAGCGACGGAAGATTTCCATAACCGATTCTTTCGGGTTTGAAGTTGCATCTCTTTCCAATGTTGCTTGGATATAAGGATGATTATCAAACAGTTCGAGGATTTCCTCGTCATTAGAAAATCCCAAAGCTCTGATCAAAGTCATAGCATTGATCTTGCGCCTCTTATCAACGCGAACAAAGAGGATTTCTCCTGGGTCAATTCCAAATTCCAACCAGGCACCTCGGTTTGGTATAATCTTAAAACCATATTCGATTTTTCCTGTCGGTGTTATCTCTTTGCTAAAAAATATTCCTGGAGATCGAATGAGCTGCGTTACTACTACACGTTCCGCACCATTTACTACAAAAGTTCCTTTATCAGTCATAAGTGGGATTTCACCCATATATACATCTTGTTCCTTTATTTCATTGGTTTCTCGGTTTATTAACCGAACCCGGGCAAACAACGGTGCAGCATAAGTTCGTCCCCTATCCTTGCATTCACGAACTGAAAAAACTGGTTTATCCAAGCGATAATCGATAAATTCCAGCATGAGTTTCCCGGTAAAATCCTGTATGGGAAAAATTTCTGTGAAAACCTCTTGCAAACCATGCCTTTTTCGCTCTTCGGGAGGAATATTTGCCTGTAAAAATAGGTCAAATGACTTTCTTTGTATCTCAATAAAATGGGGAAGTTCAGCAAATGAAGTTACCTTTGAAAATGTCTTTCTCTGAATGTATCCAGAATTCACCCAGCACACCACCTTTGTTGAAAATTAAAAAAAAGAAATTACTTTCCTAACTAAATCAGTTTTTCATCATCATTAAACTGTGGCGAAACGGTGTAAGTTTAAAATGTGGAATATATGAAATTCACAATGCACAGGTAAAAAAAATAAGAGGACAAAACGATTGATTTTATCATCGATTTGTAAGATAATAATAACACCCACTCAGTGAAAATTCGGAACGAACTGAGACAATAGTGTTCCAAAATGAAAGAACCGACAATTTACTATAATATTTTATTCCTTCTCATCTGTCAATAGCCCCTTGCAAATTTTTCTAATTTTTTTTAAAATTCTCCTCCCTTTTGTCTCCTTTTATGAATAAAATCGGCTTCCTTTTTTCCTCTCTCCAGGTGGAAGAGGATTAACCAAATTCCCTATATATTAAAATCACCCTTTAGCAAAGGGGGAGATTGATTTTTAAATAAGTATTTATATCATCATCTATACCATAAATTTGACATGAATGCCCATCATTAAAACCCGCTTGCGGCATTGTTTTAACCCGGTTAATGTAGCGACATGCCATGACATGTCGAATTATAGGTTTTCACTCTCAGTTGTTAGTGCGTGACAGCATGAACATCTACTCTGTTAATACAGCAATGAAGAAAAAACAAACAAACAAAAATGAGTAAAACACACCCCCCTGACTCCCCCCTCAATGGAGGAATAAATTCAACAATTCCCCTCTTTGGAGGAGTGCCGTTTTTTGGCGGGGAGGGTGCTTTTCGGTTTTTCCTCGATATCCTGAGAAAAGAATAAAGAAATACGAATAAAAGATGAGATTCTCACGTCGCACAATGCGCTCCTCAGAATGACAAAATGGGTTAATGAGATTGCCACGTTGTCCGGCAAAAACACCGGACTCCTCAGAATGACAAAATAAATTAAAAAATCCACAACTATTGAGGAAAGGCTATGGCAGCGTAACCAACCACCTGGTCATACTGGCCGTTGATATCACCACTGGTAGCATAGCAAAGAAGAGTGCCTCGGGGTGAATGGCGAATTTTTTGAAACTCAATTAAAGTACTGACTCCACCTGGCCCACAGATAGAAACCTGATTCCGATGAATATAGTGAAAAAATTCTTCCCCATCAAGACGAACAATATAATCAATACAAATTAAATCTTTCTCACGAGCTATTGTGTCGGATTCATAATGAGTAAAATCGGTACTAGCGATTATTACGATTTTCTTTCTTTGTGAAAACTCATTGATTGCCTGGCTCATTTTCTGAGCGGTTTCCAAGGTCTGATCCAGAAGAGAAATTGGACAAATTTTAAAAGGAAAGGAAATAAATTGTTGAAGAAAGGGAAGGTGTATCTCACATGAATGCTCATATTGATGGGCACGATCATCGATGCTAAAAATCCCCGAAGATGACACCAAAAAGTCCACCATTTCCTGGTCAACCTCAACCTTTCCCAGTGGGGTGATCCACGATTCGGCCGAGCTAAGGGAAACTCTTTTTCCCAAGCCCCGGTGGTTGGGTCCAATGATAATAAAAGTATCAATCGGGTCGATGCGAGAAAGAACAGCATAAGCCCAGGAAGCAACTGCACCAGAAAAGATTATCCCTGCATGAGGACAAACCACTCCATTAATCGCGGAGGGGAATTCCTGATCAATTTTCCCAGAAGCTCCGATTTCTGATTTATAAACTTTTCGAATGAGACTCTCTAATTCATTTTTATTCTCTGGATAAAAATAACCGGCAACAGCTGGACCTCTCTCCATTTTCTTACCACCTCCTCGTACGAGCTATGCGAATTCTATATAACACAAACAATAAAACTAAAAGCATAACTAAAAGAATAATGAGAAAAAAATTAGACCCACCCAACATCAAAAATGATGTCCAGACATAGGGGATATAAGCTTTCTTATAACCATATTGTATTGATTTACGATATAAGGCTTTTATTGCTGAAGCTGGTTGTGTTGCCCGAGACAGAGTGGCTTTTCGATAGTAAAGCTTCCCCAATTCTTCTGACCAGGTTGATCGATTTTCCTCATCTATCATCCAGAGATTTTCGGCTTCAACAATCATATTCTCTAAATCATCTTTTTTCTGGTAAGCAGTATAAAACAGGGCGCTTATTTCAGGGAGTTGTCTTTTTTCCGGAGAAAGAGAGGCAGCTTCTCTTAAAAATTCATCGATCTTGTCTTCGGACAATAATGATGCCAGATAAGCTTCCCGGTTCATTAAAAAAGTCATATCCAATTTAACAATTCGATTATTACCGGAGTCTGCTACCCAGAGATAACCGTTCCTATCAATCCAAAGCCCTTCAGGATTGAGGAGATAATCACCACCAATTCTATCGACTATACCAATCAGCTCGCCTTGAATATTATGAATCTTCAAACGATTATTTCGATAATCAGAAATAATCACTGTTTCATCTTTTACAATTACATATCGAGGCCGATCTAACTCATCTGGTCCGCTACCACCTTTTCCTATACGAAAGAGATAATTTCCTGCTGGATCAAACACCTTCACCGTATGATGAAGGGTATCAGTTATCCAGATTCTTCCCTGTGAATCAACTGATACACCTCGCGGATAATAGAATTCATCATCTCCCATTCCTTCTTTTCCAATGGTCCTAATTAGATTCCCGTCTTGGTCAAAAACCACAATCCGCGAATTCATAGTATCAACAAGATAAATCTTGCGGTCTTCATCCATCCAAAGACCCCGTGGTTCATTCAGAGTTATTCCCTGAATTTTAAATTCTCCAACCGGTGCAAAAGTAGAACCATCCAATATTCGAATCCGGTTAGCTTTCTGCTCAGTAAGATAGAGGCGATTACTCATCGAATCATAAACCATCCCCACCGGTCCTTCCAAACCAGGTACAATTTTTTGGGTTTTTCCATTTTGATCGGTAATAACTAGACGGTCGTTTGCCCAATCGCAAATTAGTACCAGATCGCTCCCCTCTTGTACCAAAACAGCAACTGGATAATTCAAATAGGGGGTTTTTTGGTCAGTAACTTCTTCTATGCTCATTTCAATTTTATCGATTTGAGCTTGAACCGAAGAACCGATAACAACAACCATAAAAAAAGTGATGAAACCTGTCAGGTACCAATTGAGCTTTTTACCGGTCATCATGAATGAATTCCTCCATCTTTCTTTTTAATCTTTCCTCCCATTCAGACTGATTGAGACCGTTTTGGGAAAGAGGTTCAGAAAAATGAACCTGGATTGGATGAGGTTTGGGAAACTTTGCACCGCGGGGATAGCTTTCAAAAGTCCCGGTCACCCCAGCTACGACTACATCTGCTTTGGCTTTCATCAATAATTTTATCGCACCAGAACGAAAATCACCAACCTCACCTTGGTTTCTCGTCCCCTCAGGAAAAAGACACACCACTTTATTCTCTCCCAAGAGTGAAAATATCCTTTTGACCGCACTCCGATCAGCTTCACCCCTCCGTAAAGGAAAGGCTCCTAACTGATTGAGGAAAAATCGGTATACTGGATTTTGAAACAGCTCTTCTTTGGCGACGAAATAGACTCGCCTTGGGCAAGCACAGCCGATAACAATCGGATCCAAATAGCTAGCGTGATTAGAAACGATTAAACAGGGAGTCGATTTTGGAAAATTTTGCCGGCCAATCACCCGAAAGCGGCAAAAGAGGTGGAGAAGAAACAAACCTAAGTATTTGCTGATGTAATAAATCATAAAACCCTCGTTTTAAATAAAGAATTAGCCATCAAAAGTATCTTGTAAATACCATTTACCATGAATACTATAATGCTGTCATCTTGAACCCTCACTTTGTGAGGGCGTGAGGATCTCATCTTTTATAATTTGTGGAATATAGGAATCGTGGAATTGGAAAGGATGAGATTCTTAGGTCGCACAATGCGTTCCTGAGAACGACAAATTAACAGTCCGCGGAAAAACTTTCCCTTAAGCGTTATATGAAGTGGCGACGTACTTCATTTTTTATATTTTTTTTCCAATATAAAAAACATATCCATAATACTGTTTGTATTTTGAATACAACTCCGCTTCATACTTCATATATTCAACAAACGCCTCTGCGGCTTTATTTCCAGCATTTTTTTCCAAAAATGCTTTTTGTATTGCTTTCTGCGGAATAAAATAAGTATCCGTCCAGCATTTTTCAGGCAATGTAAATGCGGCAACAAGACTATAACCAGCTTTTTGCATTATTGAAATATTGTACCCTATTGTATCTATTTCAGGAACAGCACTAACCCAAAACTTTTCAATTTCAGTGGGTCGTTCATCGGTAAACCATGACTCATATGTTACGGAAATATAGCCGTCTTTTTTTAGAAAGCTTTTCCAATAATTCAAGCCTTTTTCAAAACCTATATTGGCAATAGCCCCTTCAGACCATATAACATCAAATTTTTCATTTTGAAACGGTAAATTATCCATTGAACCAACAATACCTTTTACCCTATTCTGCAAACCGAGCTTTTCAGCGTTTCTATTAAATTTTTCAATAAAATCAGGAAAAATATCAAGCCCAGTAATAGTCCCTTTTGTATGTTGTGCAAGAGTCATAGTTTGACCGCCTGTTCCACAGGCCAGATCGGCGATTTCTAGTTCATTTGAGAGATTATCAATAAAACTTAATGCCCTAAGAGTAGATTCAGGGCTACCAGGCCCCTGTCGTTGCAGTCTTCCAAAATAATCACAAATTAAGTGTAAATCAAAATCGTGGATTAACGGTTCTTTGTTTTCCATCTGTAAAATCCTTTACCAATATAGTATCAATTATTCTTTTTCGGCTTTTTTGTCCACTAAATCAGCTGGTATTTCGTATGACATCACTTTGCGCCTTTATCCTCCACTTTTTTCTCTCCTTTCTTCTTCCTGCGCGAAGCGTCAATCTAACGTGCGCGTGAGCCGCGAGGCGAGCATGGCGGGCAGGTTGCCAAACTACTGTGGTTTGCTGCTTGCTGAACAGCAACCTGCATGCCTGCCGCCGAGTCGGCTCAACGTGCGTGTTAGGCTGAGAAATATATCGTTTCTTTTCTCACTTCGTATTCGTATCATTCCCAGAAACCCACCGTAGACTCTTAAAAAATGTATGTTCTTTTCCTCTATTCTTCTTTTTAGGATTGCTTACGAAAAGAACCTCGCGTGCGTTGGTGTAGGAAAGACAGCAAAGGAATTGGGTGTTCTACAATATGAATCCATAAGAAAAGAAGCACACAGCGGAGACGAGCAAGAATCAGGTGCAATCAGGGGCTGCGTTACAGAACAGCACACACTAAGGAAGAACGCCTTGTGCCAAAAGAAAGACGCACGCGAGGACGAACGGTGTATACCGAATGGGGTTTGCGGGGGTCTCTTTCCCGTTCTTTTGGTACTCTCGATTTCTTTCTCTTTGAAGTTTCTTGTTCATATTGTTGATACCAGCACCATGGGAAGCGGAGAAAGAATGCTATCCAGGCTTTCTGACTAGGAAGGCCTCTAAGATGTTCATCCGAAGAAATCAAAAGAGAGGAGGGCGACCGAAGGGAAAGAGACCCTATGGATGCAAGGAAGATCGTCCCTATGGGTTTGGGTTTGTTTCTGGGCTTATGGTTTCAATAGTGTGTTTCTTCTCATTTTTCTTAAGGCTTATCCAAAAAGAAGATGAGAAGCGCAGAAAGCATGAAAATGACGCCTTCAAAGTAGCTCCGACCAAAACTTCCAGCCTAACATATTCTACCTTACAAAACCCTGGAAGAAAAGTTTAAAAAAATGCCATAAAGATAATATTCCCATTGAAAATGATTGCCAGTTTTGAAGCGATATAAGCATTTCGCTACGTGTATTGGATTGAGGCA
>DPKX01000205.1:376-20612 GCA_003542295.1 Candidatus Atribacter hydrocarboniphilus | reverse complement strand
ACGGGCATGATAAATCAAGCCCCTCAAAAGAATTTAAAATGAACGGGTGCAATTTATTGCACCCAATTAAGGTGGTGGCGTGCTATAGCATGTCAAATCTCGGGTTTTCATATTTATTTGGTTCCATCAAGTGTTATGAAAGGCTATATTTGCTATATTGTGAGGAATTGATGTACTAGAAATCGTCATCTTTAAGTATAAACGTTAATTTTTGCTAAAAGAGGAAATATAGCGAAAAGAATATTAACAAGAAATAGCTGTGTATATATTCCTCAAGGTTCTTTTTTTATCTAAATTTTCCAGTGATATAATAAAATTGTTCCATTTTTGATAGTATATCGACGAAGTTAATCATTAAGGAGGAAGGGAATTTATGCAATATTTTCAGTTGGTGTTCTTTTTTATATTTTTAGCTATGAGCTTTTTACTTATAGGACAAGTTGCATTTGGTCAAGAATCAATCGACAACCAGTCAATCCTTTGACATCGAAGTAGTTGAAGTACCCGAAGTATTGGTATTTTCTGTGAAAAAGGAAATCCAAGACTTTTCCCAGGAATTACCACAACTCATACATAATTCCGTAGTTGAGCTAACCAAAATGGGAGGGAAGCCCGCCGGACCGTTAATTGTCCTTTATTATTTAGAAAATGTGGATTTTAATCAATCCTTAGGAAAAATCTTAACCGAGGTCGCTTGTCCGGTGGACAAAGCCCAATATTCCAATAACCAACTCCCTAAAATTAAAGCAGCTCAAATTATGTTCAAGGGTCCTTACTTATCGAGGCATGAATGCTGTTTACCAATCAGTTCATTCCTGGTTAGTACAAAATCATTATAAAATTGTTTATCCCACCCGAGAAATCTATCATAACGATCCTGCTACGACCCCAGCTGAGGAGTTACTTACCGAGATCCTTATACCTGTAGAAAAGAAGCAAAGGAATAAAATGAACAACTATTAGTTGATGTGGTTTCTCTACGAAATTCTCCTTATTATTGAGGGGGGGGGAATTTCATAGAGAGAGTTAAAGATTAAGTTTATTAATCAGCGATCCGGTCAAAATCACCAATAGTATCATCAACAAATTTATACGCCTTCCCCAAAGGATCGATTTGGAAATGCACAAACCCGCCTTCATCCATGAAATCGGGTACAGAAAACAAAAATGTATCTCGATTCCAATGGGTTAAAACAATCTTGGATTGCTTGGGTCCAATAGCAAAAACTAAATTTTCACCTTCAACGCTTATTACAATTTCCCCGTAAACCGGGTTAACGTATTTTCCTGCATAGGCTTCCAAGGGAAGAGGTTTTTCCTTGTGAATATCAGGAATCTCAGCTTCCTGGGATAGAGCTGCTTTCGTTGCTTTTAAACTTTCAGCACTCCAATCTTTGAGGGGATTCCCAAAGTAAAGATCAACAAACTTTTTTCCCAGTGCTTCGGGAAGTGGTGTATCGGACATATTGGTTAGAACAACTATTCCCAATTTAGCCTCAGGTATGATCTGGATTACAGATTTTATACCAGAAGTTCCTCCATTGTGCCAAACCAGAGAATAGGGTTCATATTTTGTCGTTAGCCAAGCAAAATCATAAAAGTTGTTTGCATCTAATATGGTTTTGGGAGAATGCATGTATTGAATATTTTCTTTGCTGACGAGCTGTTTTCCTTCATAAACTCCTTCATTAAGTTGAAGGATCATCCACTTAGCCATATCGATAACATTCGAATTAATCCCACCAGCAGGAGAATAGGTATACACCCAATCAATATATGGCCAATCCATAGGGAGCATTTGCGCCTGACCCCTTAAGTTTTGATGGAGATAGGCAACATTCGGAGTCTGAGTAAAACCATCTTGGGTGCAAGTGGTATCATTCATTCTCAATGGATCCAATATTCTTTCTTGTAAATTCTCTTCCCAGTTTTTTCCAGAAACTTTTTCTACTAAAGATGCTGCGACTAAAAAAAGATTGTTCATATAAGCAAATTCGCTACGAAAACTACTAATAGGTTGAATATAACGAATTGAATGAATAATGTGTTCACGATCGAAACCAACGAAAGATAGAAAATCTCCCGCATAACCAGGCATACCGCTATGTTGAGCCATAACATCATTGATGAGAAATTCTCGGGTTACCCAGGGATCATACATTCGAAAATCAGGAAGATAGTCAATGACTTTATCTTTCCAATGAAACTTCCCTTCATCGACCATCATAGAGACTAAGGCGGCAGTAAAAGCCTTAGAAGTTGAGCCAATCTGGAAAATTGTCTGTTCATCAACCGGGTCACTTTCACCAACTTTTTTCACTCCAAAGCCCTTGGCATAGATCATTTCATCTCCTTGGACGATGGATATAGCCATTCCAGGGACTCCCCAATCTTGACGAGCTTGTTCAGCATAAGCTTCAAAATCAGCAAGAATTTTCTGTAAGGTTTCCTGATCGGGAAGGTTTATACTATTGTCAGCGAAAGCTGATAATGAAATAATTAGTACAAAGCTTATAACAAAAAGCATAAAAAATGATGATTTGTTAAATAAATAATTCAACTTCTTTTTTTCCATTTTTTTCTCCTTTTTTTATTTTTAAAAATGAGTATTTTCTTTCAAAACTTTATTCCTCATTCTTTGCCTATATATATATCGGAAAAATTTTGTATATCTTTACTCTTTTTATTTTTTTTTAAATTTACTAAACATTAATATCTTTGTGGTATAGTCACCGAAGCCTTGAAAGGTTAAAATGGGTAGAAAATTTTAATATCCATTAAATTAACGTCGATGGAGGAATAGGATGAAAAGAAAAGTTGCCAAACTCATATCGCCAAAAACTTTTGTTATTGAGCAAGAAGAAATTGCGCCCTTAAAAAAGGATGAAGTTCTTGTAAAAATAGAAGCTTGTGGTATATGCCACACTGAGATGTCCACCTATTTGGGAGAAAGTGTCACGATTATCGAAGGTCTCGAAAACTATCGCTTTCAAAAAGAAATCCCTTATCCGGTTGAATTGGGACATGAGCCATCAGGAATTATACTTGATATTGGAAGCGAGGTAAAAAATTTTAAAATTGGCGATCGAGTCGGGGGACCGATTGATGGATCATTTGCCTCACATGTAGTTACTATTCCAAAAAAATTGGTTAAAATTCCCGATTCGATTAAAAATCCAGAATACTGTTTGGCTGAGCCTTTAGGCTGTATATCGAACATGGTTCGAACTGCTCGGCCTGAATATGGAGATTTTGTTGCTGTCATTGGTTGTGGAACGATGGGTTTGTTAACTCTATCAGCTTTAAAACAAATGCCGCTTCAAGGCCTTATCGCTATCGACCTCCAAGATTCACGCCTGCAATGGGCTAAAAAATTTGGAGCCCAAATAACCCTCAATCCAAAACGGGATGACTGTGAACAGTTTATCCAAGATTTAACTCATAATCGAGGGGTAGATGTGGCAATTGAAATAACTGGAAAATTAAAAGGCTTGGAAATGGCTTCGTTGATAATTCGTAATGCATCTTTTTATGGGTATCAAGGTAGGGGCAGAATCATCGCATCGTCATTTTACGCTGGAGATCAAATAATGAGCAACACTCTTGGTTATCAGCTGATGTTTAAGTCGCCAATAGTCGCCTCGGTTCACCCCTGGCATTCTCTCAATTTTATGGAAGATGTCGCCAAAGGAGTCTGGGGATATCAAAAGCATTTCCTTCCGCTCGATCAATTAATCACTCATAAATTTTGCCTTGAAGACTTAGCTAAAGGATTTGAAACAGCATCTGGAAAGGATACCGATTATCTGAAAGGCGTTATTATCATGGAATAACCGGTATAAATTTTTAACCGTATTTTTAATGTCATAACAATCCCGAAAAGAAAGGATTCTTTTTATGATAAAAAATTCAATGAATTTTCATCAATTAAAAATGTCGCTTTTTGCATTTTTAATTGCTTTTATGCTTCATCTGCTTTTATTTTCTACAGCGCCGCTTTCAACAATTATCATGAAAGAAATGAACCTTTCTCATGCCGGATTTGCTTTTATTTTTGGGATTGCTATGATTAGCCTGGTCGCTTCTCGCATCCCTTGGGGATTAATTGGTGATCATATTGGCTTCAGAAATGCCTTTCGGATTGCTCTTCCCATTTCAGCAATTGCAGCAGTCATTCGCCCCTTTACTCAGAGTTATGCTACCCTTCTTCTGACTCAGCTGGCTCTCGGTTTTGGCTTATCATCAGTTCTCCCTATTCTTCCACTTTTAGTTAAAAAATCCTTTCATAAAAATTCCACTGGTTTTGCTACTGGAATTTATATTGCTGGTTTTGCGGCTGGGAATGCAACCGCTATTGCGTTTACACCAAGTTTATTAACAATTTTAAATTGGAGAAATATTCTTTTAGTTTATGCAATGCTTCCGGTGTTGATAGCAATTTTATGGTGGCTTTTGATCCCCGAGACTCATCTTAAAACAGAAAACATTCAATTCGATCAGTTTAAAGTTATTCTCAGAGATCGTTCTCTATGGATTCTTTTGCTTTTAGTTATAGCGGCCATGGGTGGTTATGATACCTTAGCAACCTGGATTCCCAGAATAATCGAGATAAAAAATTTAAATCCTTCCTTGGCAACCTTACTTCCTTTAGGTTTTTTCTTTTCAGGCCCTATTATTGGATTTGTTTCCGACCGATTGAAAAACCGTAACTCGTTATTAACTTTAATGGGGATAGTAACCCTTTTATCAACTTTAGGAATAAATACGAGCAATTATGCTTTATTTAACTTATGCTTATTTTTAGCTGGATTCTGTTTAAATAGTATTTTAACCATTAGCCTTGCCATTCCAGCCGAACTGGAAAGATATGCTTCTTCGGTAGGTAGCGTAGTGGGTGTAATTTCATCATTGGGAAACATTGGACCTCTCGCTCTCCCAGTAGTTTTCGGTTCTTTAATCGACCTAACTGGAACCTATCGAGTTTCAATTACCTTCATTTCGCTCTTTTCTGGTTTAATTATTTCTCTATGCTCACGATCAAAATATTTTAAAATTCTTTAAGTGTCTCACTTGAATTATTATTTTTGATAGTATTTCCCAATTTTTAAGTTTGAAATAAAAAGTAAGTATGCTTGCTAGAAAAGTATTTACCAGAAATGTAAATATTCTATTTTTTTTTAATTTATTCAATATTAACTAATTCTTTTGGCTTCAAACTTTCATTTTTTATCATAAAAATTTTTAAAAAACTCAATTTTTAAGAAGTTACAAAATCGATTGATCGATAATCACTGTTGTATTGGGGTGAAGTTGTAAAACCGATGCTGGTATCTCTTCGCTGATCGGTCCCGAAAGAGCATGACGAATTATTTCAGCTTTTTTTTCACCACTCACTAAAAGAAGAATTTTTTGGGTATTCATAATAGATTTTATACCCATGGTAATTGCTTTTTTGGGAACTTCATCTAAGTTAGTGAAAAAGCGTGAATTTGCTTTGATGGTCTCCTGACTAAGGGAAACCACGTGGGTTATACTGTTAAGGTGGGTTCCTGGTTCGTTGAATCCAATATGACCATTTGAGCCTAAACCAAGCAGTTGAAAATCGATTCCTCCCAAGCTTTGTATAGCTTCTTCATAATCAGCACATTCCCTCGAAAGATCTAAAGCTGTTCCTAGGGGGATATGAATACGGCTTGGATCAAGCTGAATTTGACGAAAAAGGTTTTTAAGCATAAAAAATGAATAGCTTTGTGGATGATCTGAGGAAAGTCCAACATATTCATCAAGATTAAAAGTATTGATGCAGGAAAAATCGACAATCCCCTGTCGGTGGAATTCAATCAGTATTTCATAAGTTCTAAGAGGCGTGGAACCAGTTGCAAAACCTAACACCGAGGTTGGTTTTTTGATAACTTGTTGGGCGATAGCAATTGCTGCTTTACGGCTCATATCCTCATAATTGCTTGCATAGATGATTTCCATGAATCAATCCTCCGCTTTTTTTAAATATATTCTAAAAAATCTTTATCATAAGTCGAGTATTCTCTAATAAAATTTGAAAAATGTCTATATTTTTTAAATTTCTTCTCATAGATTTGAGTATATTTTATTTGAGGGAGAAATGGATCTTCGGGTATTAAACCATTAATAATCGTATTAAAATCTTTAATAATTCCCAAACGCCTTGCTCCAAGAAGAAATGCTCCAATGGTGGAGGAATCAGCATTTTGGAAAACAAAAACGGGAAGATTAAATATAGCGCTCACTAACTTTGGCCACATAGGAAAACGAATAGCACCACCACTTAAAAAAATCTTTTTGATTTGTGGTTTTGATATCGAGGGAAAAGAATCTTTTAAGGCAAAAATTACGCCTTCTATAATGGAATAAACCAAATCCTTTCTCTTATGATTAATCTGAAGACCTAAAAAGGCACCTTGAGCTCGATAATCAAAGTGAGGGGTTCCTGTCCCCATTAAATATGGAAAAAAAAGGATATTCCTTTCGGTATATTCGTCTTCGATGGTGTTTAATTCTTTTAAAATCAATTCTTTATCTTCTAACTCAAATAGATTTTTAAACCATTGTATTGAAGACCCCCCGGTTGGAACTGTTCCAAGGCAAAAATAACTTTGAGGTATGCAATGAGAAAAAAAGTATAAACGCCCTAATAGTTTTTCCTCGATGGACTCAAAACTCATCAGCATTTGTGCTGCAGTTCCAATGCATAGGGATAGACTTTCTATTTGGTCCGTTCCAGTTGCCAATGCAGTTGTGGCTAAATCTCCACCACCTTTTATAACTGGAATGCCTTCTGAAATACCAAATTGTTGGGCAGCAGCATAGGAAACCTTTCCCAAAATATCATCACTCTGAATAATATCTGGAAACAAGGACCTTTTTAATTCACAATTATTGATAATTTCCTCGCTCCAATTGTGATTGGAAAGGTTATATAGAAGTGATCCAGAAGCGTCTGAATGATCGGTATAAATGTTACCGGTTAAAAGAAATCCGAGATAATCTTTAGGAAACAAAATTTTATCGACTTGGGGGAAAAGATTTGGTTGTTGGTTTTTCAACCAAAGAATTTTAGGAAGAGTAAAACTTTCTTGAACCGGATTTCCAGTTATTTTTAAAATAGAGTCAGATGTGAAAGTTTTTTTTAAGTAATGAACCTCTTCATGAGCTCTGGTATCAGACCAAATCATGCAGGGATAGGCTATTTCTTGCTTTGAATTTAAAAAAACCGGTCCGTGCATTTGTCCAGTCAAAGAAATTCCCTGAATAGACTTTATAATTTTCGGATCTTTATTTCCTATTGTCTGAAGAAGATTCTGTAGATTGGATGCCCAAATAGCTGGATTTTGCTCGGCATATCCAGGTAATGAAAAGTGAGTAGGATGGGACTTTGATGATTGTGCTTTAATTCTCCCATTTTCGTCATAAATAATACATTTTAAATTAGTAGTACCGACATCGATGGTTAAAATATTTATAGAACTATTCATCATAAAGCTCTCACTCTTTTTCGATAGCGATTATAGAGATCGGTATTTTTCTTTTTCCCATCTGGTAAATTGCCACTAATGAATATTGGAGGTGTTAATTTTTTTTGCTGAATAAGCCACATCGATACATTTGCTAATATCAAATTGAGAATAAAAGCTCCACAGACTGTAGAGGTTGGTGCAATTTTCTGTTCCAGTCCGGGTATTGACAAAACGGCATCTCCGATTTCGGTATGATTATCAATAAATATATCGGAAAGATCACTCAGCGATTGACGTTTTTTAGTGTTTTTTAAATATTCGCTGTATTTTTTTGATCCAATACCAACGAGAGGGAGCTGGGAATCCTTAACCTTTTTAGCCATCTCAACCGGAACATAGTTCACCCCAGAATTGGAAAAAATAACAAAAATATCTGAATTTTCGGGTTGAACATGATTGAATATTTTCTCAGCATAGCCTTCTAAATCTTCGAGAGCTGAAGACTTCATGGCTCCAGCATGGAGCATAAGAGAGGGTTCAAGAATCGGATTGATGCATGCTAACCCTCCGGCTCGGTAAAAAGCCTCCTCACCAAACATATGAGAATGACCAGTTCCAAATATGTGAACAAGCCCTTGGTTGGCTATTGATTGAGCAATTTGCATTGAAGCTTGCATCATTTTTTCTTTTTCAGTATCAACGATTTCTTTAAGTTGATCATTAACTTCCTCATAATAACTTAAATCAAAAATAAACGGCGAAACCATTTTTTCCTCCCTTTATTGAATAAATCTTTGCTTATAATTAAGTAGTGTATCATGTATTTTTTAAAAAAATTAGAGAAATTTTAAGAGAAAGCAACTGAGAAGGAAAGTTCCTCCTTTCTCGATGATTACCTGAAAGAGGTGTAGGTGCTTTAACTTGTTGTTCATTATTTATCCCTCGTCACGAGATTAGAGTATTGACTTATTCAAAAGAATTTTTTATTCTGGTTATAACCAGTTCTTACAGGATATTATAATTTAACTATATTACCGAAAGGTGTGGAAAGAATTGATGCTTCTTGAAAAAACATCTCCAGTTCCACTACATATACAATTAAGGAAAATAATTCTGTCAATGATTGAAAGTGGAAAGTTAAAACCTGGTGATAAGTTATTCTCTGAATCCGAGTTTTGTAAAAAGTATAACATCAGTCGAATGACAGTAAGACGGGTTATCAGCGATCTGGTGAATGAAGGATACATTCAAAGAGTTGCAGGAAAGGGAAGTTTTGTTTGTGAACCCAAAATCATCGAAAAATTAACCTATGTTACAACCTTTACTGATGATATGATTTGCCGCGGACTCATACCCGAACGGAAACTATTGGAACGGCGAATTGAAGATCCGTATCCAAAAATTGCTGAGATGCTCAACCTTGATTCAGAAGACAAAATAATTTATATTAAAATGCTTCTCTATGCCAACCACGAGCCAATTTGCTTACAAAACGTCTATTTACCCTATCGTATATTTTTTAAGTTTATGAAAACCAGTGAAGAAGAAATTGAAAGAAGAGATTTGTGTGAGATATTGAATACCTTTATCGAACGGCCGGTTTTATGGGCAAAGCAAAGCGTTGAAGCAGTTTTACTAAAAACTAAAGAAACCAAACTTCTTGAAGTATCAGCCAATATACCTGGTTTGCTTTGCGAGAGGGTTACCTTTGATGAGTTAGATACTCCTATTGAATATGTTACTTTTCTTTATCGAGCTGACCGATATAAATTCATGATCGATAAAAGAAACGTTCTTCATCAAAATAATAAACAGTCAATTGAAAAATAAAGATTTAATCTTATCCTTTATTTAAATTATTATTACAGAATTAAAATAGAGATTTCTCTAAATTTGTCCCCAGATTGATAGTTAATAGCTTCTCTTGCTCTACAGGTATTAGAAATGTTTGTACATTCCTTTCTTTTTATCCTAAAAACAGAAAGATCAACAACAATAAAAGAATGATTGATTTAAATAATTTTCACATTTTATCTTGACAGCTTATTATATCTCAATGTAACCTGTATATACATGATATTATTAACGTTAAGATGAAAAAATATTGAGGAGGTGAGTTTTTCTTTTTCTTTAGTAATAAATAATAGGAGGTTATGCCCGTGGTAAAAGGAAAAAGCTATCTTGATATTACCATTGAATTTCTTCAAAAAATTGAAAAAGAACAAGCAAAAAATTTTGAAAAAGCCGGGCAAGTTATCGGGGATGTCCTCATGAAAGACGGTTTACTCCATGTGGTTGGTACTGGAGGACATACTGATATCCCCGCTTATGATATGTTTTACCGAGCTGGTGGATTGGTTCCGGTTAACTACATTATTCCAATCGGAGCATTATATGGAGCCTGTGGAGCAACCCACGGAATGCGCATCGAAAGATGTCCGGATTATATGAACCGAGTAGTCGATTATTATGGAGTCAAAGCTGGAGATGTAGCTATTATATTCAATAATATTGGAGTCAATTCTGCTGCTATTGATGCCATTTTAGAATGCAAAAAGAAAAAAGCTTATACTATTGGAGTTGGAGGGAGCGAGTGGCAGGAAAAGATCCCCAAAGATCATTTTACCCGTCACCCTAGCCGTCAGAATATGATAGATTTGGTTGATCTTTTTATTGATGATTATAATCCAGTTGGCGATTCAGTTATGGAGATTGATAATTTCGATCGTCCCTTCGCGCCTATTTCGGCTATGACTGACGGATATATTGTGCGCCGTATTGAAATTGAAACCATTCAATATATGATAAACAAAGGTGTTACCCCCAAGGTATGGATGAGTGCCAACCGAGTTGGTGGCGACGAAGCCAATGCGAAATATGTAGAAGAATATTTCAATCGTATTAAAAACTTGTAAACAATTTTGAGAGTAAATCGTTTTCTGGTTGAATACTTTTTTATATAGGAGGGTCATACAATGAAAAAAGGGATTTTAATCCTGATGGTTTTTGCTTTAGTCATGGTGTTAGGTAGTATAACTTTTGCTCAAGATCAGCCATTAGAAATAACCTTTTGGCATCACGAAGCACCTGCTCACCGAGTTGCAGCATTTCAAAAAGTAATTGATCTTTTCATGAAAGAAAACCCCAACATCAATTTAAAACAAGAAGTTGTCATGTGGGGAGATGCTTGGGTTAAAACCTTAGCTGCTATCGAAGCTAACACACTCCCTGATTTTCAATTTGGTTTACCTGATTTCGTTACCACCATGTTTAAGACCGGTTCTCTGGCACCACTAACTGATTTAGTGGAAGAAATTGATGAAAAGTACCAGATATTTCCCAACCAAAAGAATATGTATTTCTATGATGGTGATTATTGGGGAGTTCCTATCATGACCATGGTCATGCTCATGACCTATCGACCTAGTTTCCTCGAAGAATATGTTGGAACTACTGAACCACCAAAAACCTGGGATGAAGTACTTGATTACGCCAAAAAGATCACCGAAAATTCGGAAGAAGAAGTATATGGTATTGGGATTGGTGGAGCAAAGAACTTGATGACCGACGAACAAGCCTATATATTTATGGCAAGTACCGGTGCACGATTCTTTGATGAAAATGGAAATATCACCTTTAATAGCCCAGAAACTATTGAAGCACTGAAATTATATAACGATTTGATCAAATTTGCTCCTCCCGGAGCCGAAGCCTGGTCTTGGGGAGAAATCGAATTGAATATAGCAGCAGGAACCTTGGCCATGTCTCCTTACTTTCCATCGGTCCAGAAAAGATTTCACGAAGAGTTTGATAGCAATGACTACGATGCTGCTCATATACCCTTTTATAAAGATCGTACTGAACGAGGGACAATTACCTATCCAAATGAAGTTCATCTCTATAAAGATACTTTAGAAAAACCAGGTCACAAAGAAGCGGTTTACGACTTTGTTCGTTTCATGATGAGACCCGATATAAACGCTATATTAACTTCTGGTCAAGAACCCGGTGGTTTCTTCCCAACGAGTGTTGCCGCCTCCCAAGCCAAGGAATATTGGGATGATCCGATTGTTAAACGATTTGAAAATGCTCATAAAATTGCCATGGAAGCTTTGAATGATTATGCTACGCTCTATGGTTTTGAATATGGTAAATGGGTTAATATCGGTATTGGCGATATCTCCGGTGCTGATGTTTTAGCTGATACTGTCAATAAAGTAGTAAGTGGTCAAATGACTCCCGAAGAAGCAGCAGCCTATGGCGCAGAACTCATGACCAAATATTCTGCACCGATTGCGCAATAATCTCAACTCAACGAGCTGGAGCAATACTCCAGCTCGTTGATATTTTATTGGTACGGGTGGTTTAAATGCTTAAAATTCGGAAAAATGAAATACAGCAATACTTATTCTTACTCCCGGTTTTTATAATTGTCTTGGTTATTTTTGCTTATCCATATATTCGAAATTTAATTTACTCTTTCTATGATATTTCCTTTGGAGGCGCCGAATCCAATTATATAGGACTAAAAAATTATACCTACCTTCTGGGTAGTGGCTTTTTCTGGGAATCTTTATGGAAAAGCCTTTATTGGACTTTTGGTAATTTAGTTATTCAGTTGATTGTACCCCTCTTCTTAGCGATTCTACTGAACGTAAAAATGAAAGGGATTCATTTAGCTCGATCACTGATAATGCTCCCTTGGATTGCACCTACCGTTGCAGTTGCAGTCTGTATGAGATGGATGTTGCTTCCCAGAATTGGCATTATTAATGCTTTTTTGACTTCGATTGGGTTAATGGAGAAACAAATTCATTTTTTAGGTAACAATACCACAGCCATGCCTGCTCTCATTCTTCTTAACTCCTGGAAATTTCTTCCTTTTGGGACTTTGATGATTTTAGCCGCCCTTCAAGCTATTCCTTTGAGTGTTTTTGAAGCAGCCGAGGTGGATGGTGCAACTGGTTTTCAAAAATTTCGATTTGTTACTTTTCCTCTTCTTAGCTCAATGATTTGGTTTGTTGGATTCCTGGCATTTGCTTGGAATTTTAATACTTTTGATTTTATTTGGTTAACGACTCAGGGAGGTCCTGGAACGGCGACCCAAACCCTACCAGTTTTAATCTACCGAACTGCTTTTAAGACCTTCCGTTTGGGAGAAGCATCAGCAGTAACAGTTTTTATTGGTATATTTTTGATTATTCTTGGTTTTTTCTATTTCAGTTACCTTACTCCAAAAGAAAAACAATAATTGAGTTAAAAGAATTATCATTCAGCCTGTTGGTGAGGTGAAACGGTTTGGCAGAAATTAACCGGACCAAAAATATTATTACAATATTCGTTATCATACTTGTTCTGGCACTCATTATTTGGCCTTTTGTTTACATATTCATTTCTTCTTTTAAACCTTTAAAAGAAATTATGTCCCGAGCTTCTTTTTTACCAGTTGATCCAACTTTAAAAAATTATCAAACTCTTTTATTTGCTCGAACACCGGTCAGAGATTTTCCTCGTTTTTTGTTTAATAGTCTTTATGTATCTGTTTTTACTGCTCTTTTTACACTCATAATTTCATCAATCAGCGGTTATGGAATTGCTCGAAATCGAAGGCTCCGTGCTGGTTTGATCTCAAAATTTCTCCTTTTTATATATGTTTTTCCAACTGTTGTTCTTTTAGTTCCAATTTATAAACTATTTACTACCATGAATTTATATGACAACTTATTTGGCCTCATTATCATTTATACTGCACTGGTATCACCTTTTTGTACCTGGTTGTTGGTATCTTTCCTTGAAAATATTCCCAGAGAACTAGAAGAATCTGCCGGAATTGATGGAGCTGGCACTTTTACTACTTTCACTCGCATTGTTATACCATTAGCCTCACCAGGATTGGTAACTGCAGGAGCCTATTCTTTCATTACCGCCTGGGGTGAATATATGTTTGCTCTAATTTTGATTAGCTCCAATTTGAAGAAGACGGGACCATTGGGTTTAGCAACCTTTACTGCTGAACAATATATCGAATGGGGACCGCTGCTTTCCGGATCGATTCTTATAATGATACCGGTCTTTATCCTATTCATGCCGGTATCGGGTTATTTCATAAAAGGATTCACAGCAGGAGCAGTGAAAGAATAATAAAAAGGGAGGGAATCCCATTGAAAATTAAAAAATCTATAGTTGGTGTTTTGATCATGATGGGTTTGGTTATGTGTGCATTTTCCATAGCTCAATCAAAGGTGTCAATCAATGTAACTGAAGATCAGTATGTTCTCCCGGTAGCTGAATTGGCCAGCACAAAAACTAATCCAGAAATCATTCACATGAGTAACGATCTTATTGCCATAGATTTAATTCCCAACCGGGGTCGCATCTTATCCAATTTTATGTTAACCGACAAACAACAGTCTTTTCTTTATCAGAAATTCGTTCCTGATCCTATGGTTCTTCCCGGTGGACTTCATACTGTGGAATTTGGTGGCTATTATTTTTCACTTCCATGGAATACCCGGGATCGTCAACCATTTGATTTGCAATTTGAAATTCTAAATTCTACTGATGATTTAGGAGAAATCTTCCTTTCTGGGGAGGACATGTTCCAAAAAACTCTCACCGAAGTTTGGGTGAAAATGAAAAAAGCCAGTCCAGTTGTTGAAATTAAAACTAAAATAACCAATACTTCAAAGAAAACTCCCAAAGATTTAGAGTTCCGAGATTTTACGGTTTTTTATATTCATGATAACGAAAATAGTAATGAACAAATAATTTTACCAGTAGACAAAATTAAACTTATAGAAAGTAAAAATAATTGGGCAGGATCGAAAGAAAGCCTATTCGAATGGCCGGAATCTTTCTCTCAATGGAAAATGATCAATGATTATTTAGTTTTTCAGTCAGCTTCGCAACTCAGTACTAACATGGCTGGGATATATTATCCTGAAACAAAAAACGTATTTGTAAAATCTTGGAAACCTGAAGAATTTTTTAATGGAGCTGAAATTTGGTCCTGGGGTAAGAATTATTCAAATGAACCTGGAGCTGCCCCTTACATAGTCTATTCGAATACTACTCAATTCACACTACAACCGCTGGAATCAAAATCCTTTACTATTAATTTTACAGTAATCAGTGATATATCCGAGCAGGATATCACCCTAGAAGTTCTTCTCGATAAAGTAAACCAATTGCTACCATAATAGATCCTAATTCGCTTCTATCCTGCCGGTAGATACCCCTCTCTTCCTAAAAAATGAGAGGGGTTTTTTATTTTTTTTGGTAGATAATTAAATCCAGAGCTTCTCAAGGAAATAACGACTTCAATATTTTAATTTTTCGATTTTAAAATCACTGCAGTATTTTGATATAATTTAAGTTTAACTACTCTCGGTAGGTATTCAAATGAAATCTCCAACAAGATAAAAATAAATATACTTAATCGGAGGATCCCAATCATTGAAATATCGAATACTCGGTTCGACAAAAGAAAAGGTCTCTGCACTTGGCTTTGGATGCATGCGACTTCCAACCATCGATCATAAGCCATCATCAGAAGAGGTTGATGAAAAGGAAACCATTCGCATGCTGCGCTATGCAATTGATAACGGTGTAAATTAATTATATCGATTCCGCTTATACCTACCATAACGGGAAAAGCGAAGAAGTAATCGGCAGCGCACTTCAAGATGGCTATCGGAAAAAAGTATTATTAACCACCAAAATGCCTATCTGGTTAGTGGAAAAAAGCAGTGATTTCGACCGTTTTTTACATGAACAACTCAGTAGGTTAAAAACTGATTATTTAGATATTTATTTGTTACACAACCTTAAAAAGAAAACCTTTCATCATCTTCTCAACCTTGGAATATTTTCCTGGGCTGAAAAAGCGATTGATAAAGGTCTTTTTCGATATTTTGGTTTTTCCTGTCATGAACCATTTTCCGTCTTTAAGGTTTTTATTGATTCCTATGATCGTTGGTCGATAGCTCAAATTCAATATAATTATATGAATGAAGATGTCCAGGCAGGCACAAAAGGATTAAAATATGCTGCTAAAAGGACATTGCGGTGGTAATCATGGAACCGCTTTTAGGGGGAACATTGGCCAATCCCCATCCAGAGATTCTCTCCTTGCTAAATAATGCTAATCCTCAACGCTCTCCAGTTGATTGGGCGCTACAATGGCTATGGAATAAACCTGAAGTTTCGGCGCTACTCAGAGGAATGAGCTCCTTTAAACAGGTTCAGCAAAACATAAACAGTGCGAATCATTCTGGAGCCTATTCTCTCCGTTCTGAGGAACTGAATACCATATCAAGAGTCCAGTCAAAATATTCTTCCATGAATCCAATTCCATGTACCAAATGCGGTTATTGTATGCCCTGCCCCAACCAAGTGGACATTCTACGTAATTTTGAATTGTTTAACACCGCTTTGGTTATTTAATCAAGTCAATTTAAATAATAATATTTATCAAAACATTTTTCCCGAAGAGATGCATGCTAGTTCTTGCATACAGTGTGGAATATGTGAAGAAAAGTGTCCACAAAATATTCCGATTCGAGAATGGTTGCTGAAGGTAGAAGAATTATTGGGAAAAAAGACATAAGAGATTAAACTTTGAGTACCCTTTTCAAGTGTTGGATAATCTTCGAGAATAGCTTTATTTATATAGCGCTCCTCAAACACAAGAAGTTGCCCCTCATCTGAGGAGCGCTAAACTTTTAATTATTGCTTTCTTTCTGACTCAATTTTTAACGAATATGACCGACTATTTCTGTTGATGTCCAACCATGGTCAGCATCGCCAGGGAACAATATTGATATCCTAACCGATGACCTTCTTACAAAAGAAGCTGTATAAGTAAAGGTAGCCATACCACGGCTATTGGTTCGCACTTGTTGAGAACTTAAGGTTCCAAAAGGAGCATCCAATAACAAATTTTTGCCAGGGATTGGCCGTCCAGAATAGTCTGTTAATCTTATAGAAAATGTCTGAGTAGAACCAGAATTGAGATTGAATGTTGCCGGTTGAACCTCAATTAATGGCTCAACTTGACCACCATCAACCACAAATTCAGTTCGGTTGACTGCGTACTGGCCCCCGAATATAGATGGAATGCGGCTTGGATCCCTCAAAAATTCTTGGATTCTATTTCGTGGTATGGTGTCAGGAGTTAAAATAATTACAACCCGGTGAGTTCCAACTGGCTCTTTCGCTATAAAGCTTACCATTTGAGGAGAGTTAGCCCTAACAAATTTGTTTTCTTCAATGATTTGAGCACTCCCTCCGGGGTTATATTGAGCTAGCGTTATGTAGCCACCCACGCTGGTTCGGTAACGCAAGTTTACTCTTTCTCCCACCGAATAAAACCCCCCATCGCCTCGGTCAGTAGAGAGTGAGACTTGAGAAGACCGAGGTAGAGAACGGTGAGCCTCGGGTGAAATATTAAATTGAAAAGTTACTGAAGGTTTGGCTAAGACCATGCTTGAAAGTCCGGCTAAAATGAGAAACACTAAGAAGAATTTAAGAAATAAATTGGCATAAACATATTTTTTCATTTTATAAATCCTTTCTTCTTATTAGGAAGTTTCATGCTAATAAATTGTTACTGTATATCCTGAATAAGTTGGATAAAATCTTTCAGTGTAGGAAATTCCCCAATCAGTCTCAACTCGAATAATATGTTCTTCATATAATTTCACATTGGCAAGATTGAATAAACAGCCGTTTGGATTAAGATAAGCATTGCCAATTCGATTTCCATCAATATACACTCTTCCATAAACACTTGACGATGAAGAACAAATGGATACTTTCCCAAATCCTGGAGGAAGTGGTTCGTCTTCAATACAACCCGATGTTCCCATCATCATAGCTAACACTAAAATTGCCATTACAAATAAAATGCTCTTCATTTTCATATAATTTACAACCTCCCATTTATTTAATAATACTCATAAATGAATAATCGGCATTCCATCAAAATTGATTAATTTTTAGCTATATTTTCACAACCAAAAGTGATGGCGAGTGCCGGTATTTCCATTTATTTATACATTCTCATTAAGGCTTAGCTTTTTTAACATTTTTTATTAGTATTTAGGAAATACAATGGTTATATTTGCTTTTTTGAAGATTTTAATATATTTTAATGGGTTTCATAAACCAACTGCCAGGGAATACCGAATTTATCAACGAGGAGTCCATAATATTTTGCAAAGAAGGTTTTTTGCAGATCCATCAACACAGTTCCCCCTTCTTTCAATTGGTTAAATAATGATGTTATTTCTTCAAGGTTATTAAATTCAATATTTAGAAAAATATTATCTCCCTGAGTAACCGGCTTATCAGGAGTTGCATCGGAAAACATTACATCGCTCCCAAATATTTTAAGGTTGGTATACATCACCAATTTCTTCACTTCATCAGTTAAAGAATCGTTAGCCTCCGAAGGAGCTTCCTCATAAGTCATAATGTTTGGTTCCTTTAAATCGAAAATTTTAGAATAAAAGTTGACTGCTTCATGACAATTCCCATTGAAATGAAGATGGACTTCAATTGCCATACTCTCCCCTCCTTTTAGGTTTATCTGGATTATCTCAAACATTTCTATGGTTTCATTTTAACATTCAAATAGCAAAAAAAAGATAAAAAGTTGTATTAGTAATTTATATAATAAAGCTCGAACAAGAAATCCTTTTCTTCAGTGGTTAAATTTAAATTGATCTGCTTAAAATGACTTGCTAAGGTAATAGGCCAGTTATTCGTTCCGTTATCATTTGTAATTGGCTTTCCAATCTCAATAAAAACTATATGATTTAAATTAATAAGTAACAATTTGTCATCTTGGTAGCACCTAAATATTTGTCCCCCGGCAATTGATGAAATCATCAAAACCAATAAAAAAACTAATAAAAGCTTTTTCAAGGGTCTTCCCTCCTTAATTACGATTCATTCTGAATATCATAAAACATATTTAATTCAATAATTCTCTTTTAGTCAACTCTAATAATATTTATAGGGTAAATCTTCATGTTACTTTTATGGCAACCGGTGAAGATGAAAATGAGTTACCTCCTCTTCCTGATCCTCTCCCATGAAGAGGCGAGGAAAAAAAGAATAATAGAATTCATAGTTCCTTCTCACTTGATGGGAGAAGGTGAGGATGAGGGGGATAGCTCAGGATGAGATCCTAGTTAATTGTTCTAAAAATAATTACCTTAAAAAACGTTCCTATGTTTACAGGATAGAATGCTATGCCAATAGGTGGCACAATATAATTATGAAAACCCAAGATTCGATATGCTCGTGAATGTCGCTTTATGAATCGTCGAAATAAATCAATCCCATGGATTTTTAATATGAATGGAAAAGTAGACTTCATTGAGGGATTAAGGTATTGTAGAAATACGCCGTTTCGATTTTTTTTAAATAAAAAAAATGAAAAACCTTCATTTCAAATTCACCTATTGAAAAATAGGTTGGCTGTGTTTTGCTATTTTTTACTACATAATTATTACTACGTCTGACCAATTTATATCACCTGATAGAGACGATAGTATACCTGAAACGAGAGGTGATTTTTTATGTTAAATCTATTGTATGATTACTTTTGGATGATTCTCTTTTTTGCGATCGCTATCTTCATTGGATATTTCGTACACTTTGTTTTGTTTCGAATCCTCAAGAGAATAACTGACTATACAACGATTAACCTAGATAAGTATTTAGGTATTTAGTTAAACACTTAAAAGATCCTGTCCGATTATTTTTTATAATAATTGCAATCCGAACTGCTATTTCATTTTTGCGGACTCCTATTTCTCCAGAAATCTATGCATTTCTTCAATCTATCCTTTATTTTATTACCCTTTTTGCTATTGGTTGGTCAATCGTGAAATTGATCTCAGTTTTTGAGGACTTTCTGATTCAAAAATATCGTATGGATGAAAAAGATAATCTTTTTGCCCGTAAAATACATACTCAATTTATGGTATTTAAACATCTTGGTATAATTATTGTAGCCATTGTCATCATATCAATTGCTTTATTACGTTTCGAGAGCGTACGGGCCTTAGGAACAGGCCTTTTAACCTCAGTAGGGATAATGGGTATTGTTGTTGGTCTTGCAGCTCAAAAAAATATATCGGCATTAATTGCTGGCATTCAGATCGCGTTTTCTCAACCGATACGGATTGATGATGTGGTCATTGTTGAGAATGAGTGGGGTCGAGTTGAAGAAATCAATTTTACTTATGTGGTTGTTAAAATATGGGATTCAAGACGTCTAATTGTTCCTACCAGCTATTTTTTGGAGCATCCTTTTGAAAACTGGACAAAAACATCATCAGATATGTTGGGGACGGTATTTCTCTATGTAGATTATCGCCTTCCCGTTGACGAACTCCGCCATGAGCTTTTAAAAATATTGGACCAATCACCTTGGTGGGATAAAAGAGTCAGTGCCCTTCAAGTTACCGATAGCAAAGAAACGACAATGGAGCTAAGAGCCTTGATGAGTGTAGCTGACTCATCTTCTGCCTGGGAATTGCGTTGCGAAGTTCGGGAAAAGCTTATTACCTTCATTCAAAAGAATTATCCCGAATGTCTCCCTCACTTAAGAATCACTGCCGATTCAATAAGCAAATATGATGAGGAGTAAACTAAAGAAATTGGTTTTTAACCAAAAATAATGGAGCGGAAAACGGGATTTGAACCCGCGACCCTCGGCTTGGGAAGCC
>DPKX01000205.1:0-350 GCA_003542295.1 Candidatus Atribacter hydrocarboniphilus | reverse complement strand
CTGGTGTTGGATATTTTTTCAAGAGTTTATCACAGAGAGTTATCGATTGATTGACTATAGGTCATCAAAGACGGAATTTGGTTTATAATGAGTCTATGAGAAAAACACGTCGGGGTTTTGATGAAAATACCTGGAAAAATTTTGGGCAAATCTTGGATATCTCTTGGATGACAGTCGCACCTATAATTTTAGGATTATTTTTAGGTCAATACCTGGATCGAAAGTATCCAAAAGGATTTTCCTGGACGCTTTCAATACTCATTTTAGGAATTTTTTTTGCCTTTTATAACCTTTACCAGTTTTTTGATAAAGAAATAAAAAAATACGAAAAAAAAGATAAAAAAAATGAA
>DPKX01000154.1 GCA_003542295.1 Candidatus Atribacter hydrocarboniphilus | reverse complement strand
TAGGGTTAGGATTGAATCCAGAATCAGCATAGAGAAATGCTCCATTTGACCCATATGGACAATCAGGAACAACCATCAGGAAGCAGCTTGACGCTAATTTTACTCCAGGAGCTGTTTTAATGATCTGCAAAGCCGGACGGATAACATCGGGACTGGAAAGTGATGCTCCCGATACAATCCCATCGATGCGATCATGGTAAAGCATCATGCACGCATAATACATGGTGCTATCCAGCCATTGCTCAGCCTGTTCTCGGGTAAGACCCTTTCCCTTACGCAACTCATAAAGTGATTGAACATATTCGGATCTTTGTGGGTCTTTTTTATGATCGATTATTTCAACTCCAGAAAGAGAAATTCCTAAACTTTTGGTCTTTTGTTCGATAATGGCTGGGTCACCGACTAATTGAATAACTGCGACTTGATCTCGGGTTGCGATTTCTGCCGCCTGAAGAACTCTTTCGTCGTCATATTCGGGAAGCGCTATGGTTTTTTTAAAGCTTTTCGCACGGTTACGGATTTCTTCCAAAACATTCATTCCATCCTTGTCTCCCTTCTCAATCCCCTATTGGGTTTTTATTAAATCTCTAACCTAAAAAACCTTGAGATTTTCTATAAAAGAATATGAAACAAGCTTTTTAGTTTACCATAAAAAGATTCAATTCTCTAAGTACTGTCATGCAACCACCTGCCCTAAACTCGGAATTTCTTCCTTAAATTTTTTTCCACAATCTCTGGAACCAACCCTCGAATACATCCCCCGAACTGGGCAATTTCTTTAACGACAGTTGAGTTTAAGTAGGAATATTCAGTACTGGTTGGGAGAAGAAATGTTTCTACCTCCGGGCATATCTTGCGATTAGTAATGGCAATTTGAGTTTCATATTCGTAATCAGATATTGCTCTCAAACCTCGTAGAATAATACGGCAATTTTTTTGTCGCGCAAATTGCACCAAAAGACCCTGAAATATCTCAACCGTAACATTATTTAGGTCTTTGGTTACTTCTAACATCATAGCTTCCCGTTCTTCCACGGTAAACAGAGGTTTTTTGTTAGGATTTTTTAAAAGACCCACAATCAAGCCATCAAATATTTTACTTCCACGAATGATAATATCAAGGTGTCCATTGGTCACCGGATCAAAACTACCAGGATAAATCGCTATCAATATACCTCTTCCTTTCTATAAGTTTCCCAAGTTTCCTCAACCTGATGGCAGCCCTCTCATTTATCAAAAACTACCAAACATTAAAACACTATCGCCGTAGGTTCGGCGAGTAGCCTGATAAAAAGAACATTCAAATAAAGCGCTAGATTTTTTTGAAAAACGGATAACAATTAAACTGTTTTTTACCAACTCAAATAAATTATACATTTTTTCCAATACTTCAACAGGACTCATCGAAAAGGGAGGGTCAAGGAAGACGATATTTGGAGGATCAACTTTGGGAACCCAGCGTTTTAAGTTAAAAAAATCTGCCAATAGAACTTGGGTTTGCTCCTGAAATCCACACAGCTCAACATTTCTTCGAATCACGGTAGTCATCTTCANNCTTCAAATCCTTTTCAACAAAAAAAACCTTGCCAGCTCCTCGGCTTAGGGCTTCAAGGCCTATCACACCTGATCCAGCGAATATATCCCATACAATAGAATATTCTAATGATATAGGAGGTATTAAATCAAACAAGGTTTTTCGAAGAAATGACTGCATCGGACGAGTCTTTTGATTCCGAGGTCCGATAATTTTTCGATTTTTGATTGAACCTCCGGTTATATGCAGATACCCCATGGTAAACCTTCCCGTCTTTTTAGATTAACACGATGAGTAACGAATTAATCCATTCCCACCTTCTCCCCTCAAAAGGAAAGAAAATAAAAAACCTCCCCCTCCATCATTTTTATCTCCTCAGAAAACCGGTTTTTATTCATTTTATTTGGTACCCCAAAACAGCATGATACCCACTACTCTCCCTAAAATATTGGTTTCGTTCAAGCTTCGATCAATAATTCATCTGATGAAATCTGGAAAAATCGTCTTTCAATTTCCTTTTTGAGAATTTGATTTTCCGGTTTCTGTAGTCGGGGATCATCCTGGAGAATAAAATTAACTTCTTCATGAGCTTTTTCCAAAATTTTCCAATCCCGAAAAGGGTCGGCTAAATGAAATTCCAAAACTCCCGATTGCCTTATCCCATAAAATTCTCCTGGTCCTCTCATTTTGAGGTCTTCTTCAGCAATTAGAAACCCATCATCGGTATTAACCATTATTTCCATTCGTTTTTGTATATCTTGACTCTTCCCCTGGTAGAGCAAAACACACCAACCAGCTTGATCTCCTCGACCAATTCTCCCCCGCAATTGATGAAGCTGTGCCAAACCAAAGCGCTCGGCATTTTCAATGACCATCACATTGGCATTAGGCACATCGATCCCCACTTCAATCACCGAGGTTGCTACCAAGACTTGAATTTCTCCCCGAGAAAATCGACTCATAATATCATCCTTCTCTTTTGAAGGAAGTTTTCCATGTATCAACTCAATCTGAGAGTGGGAAAACCATTTCTTTTGGAGCTGTTCATAAACTTCATATACGTTGCTTAATTCAAGATCACTTTCCTCAATTGCCGGACAAACTACAAAAGCTTGTTGTCCCTTCTCCAAAAAGGAACCTACTTGTTGAAAGGCTCGATCTTGTTCTTTCATAGAAAAAGCAACGGTTTCAACCGGTTTTCTCCCGATTGGTTTTTCATCAAGAATCGAAACATCCAGATCCCCGTAAAGAGTTAAGGCTAAGGTTCGGGGTATGGGAGTTGCCGACATCACCAAAAGGTGAGGAACAACGGCTTTTTCTTTTAATCGGGAACGTTGTTTTACCCCAAAACGATGCTGCTCATCGACAATGACTAATCCCAATCGATTAAACTGAACATAATCTTCCAACAGGGCATGAGTCCCAATAACCAAATGTACCTTCCCCTCTCCGATTTTCTCTATTATTTCACTTTTTTCCTTACTTTGACCGCCGGTTATCAAACCAACTGCAACATCAAACTCTTTTAATATTTGACTCCACCGCTGATAATGCTGATCGGCGAGGATTTCGGTTGGGGCCATCATAGCAACCTGCTGTCCGGCTTTTATAATATATAGAGCATTAATGATGGCGACCAAGGTTTTTCCCGAACCAACATCTCCCTGGAGCAACCGATTCATTATTTTCCCACTGGTCAGGTCATTTTCTATTTGTTTTAATACTTTTTTCTGAGCTAACGTCAATTCAAAGGGAAGTTGTTGAACAAAACGGTTGATGAATGTGAAGTCGGGAACAATGGGTTGAACCTGTAATGCCTGAATTTGATGCCTTCTAACTTTTAGACTTAAAGCAAAAAGAAGAAATTCTTCAAAAATAAGCGTAACTTGTGACCGAGAACGATGCTTATTCAGTTCAGTAATTGAGGATCGGCTCGGATGGTGAAGTTCTAAAATCGCCTCGGGTTTTCTTTGAAGATGATATTTTTCTCGAATAGGCTGAGGAATAGTATCTTGAAATGCGGACAATGTTGTCTTAAGCGCTATATCGATTAAAGAACGTAATTTTTTAGTGGTAAGCCCATCGGTTAAACCATAAACCGGTAGGATGGATTCAAATTGAATATCTTCAGAATCGATAATTTCATACTCAAAACGACTAGTTTCTTTCTTTCCATAAGCTGTTTGAAAAAAACCGGTGACGAGGATTTTTTTCCCCGGCGTGAGAATTCGAGCCAAAAAATCTCGGTTAAAACAAACCAAAGAGACTTGCCCGGTTTGGTCTTGAATCACTATTTTCAGTAATCGCCCTCTCCGGGTCGCTACCCGATCGTGTCGAACCACCATTCCCAATACTGTCTGTAAAACTGAGCTTCCAACCTTGGCAATAGGAATAATCTGTCCTCGGTCTTGGTAAAGACGAGGAAAATAAAAAATGAGGTCTTCTCGGGTATAAATATTCAATCGATTGAGCTGTTTTTCAACAACTGGTCCAACTCCATTTATGGTTCGAACCGAAAGCTGAGAATCCACCGGCTTAGTGGGCGGCGAAGATTGGGGTGTAAAAGGTTGTGGTTGATGGCCATCTTTTAGGCAGGTTTCCAAGTTTTTCAGAAAAATACTCCTGGCTGAGCTTGGCATTTGGGGATACCTATCGACATTTAATAAGAGTTCTTCAGGAACTGAAATAGATAGTTTTTGGATCATTTTTTTTAGGTATTGATCAAATCCCCCGAACACGGTTTGATTATCCAGTCGTTGAGATTCTTGTTCGATGATTTTTTTTAGTCGTTCTCTATCCGTCTCCATTTTGATTGCACCCGAGGGTATTGTAACCTGATATGAAAGCTAAGACAACGGAAAGATTTTTATCCCTTGATAAGAATGAGTTGAATTTACCATTTCCTTTGTGCTATATTACTCGTCGAAACTTGAAAATGACCAGAAAGGGTGAGTTCAAAATGGCAACCTGTGATGTTTGTGGGAAAAAACCGGTTTTTGGTAATAAGATCAGCCACTCCCACCGAGTTACAAGAAAAATGTGGAAACCAAATATTCAGAAAGTCCGAGTACGTTTGAATGGTCATTCGGTAAAAATGAACATCTGCACCTCTTGTTTAAAGGCTGGAAAAATAAAAAAAGCGTAAGTTTTCTTACGCTTTTTTTATTACAAAAAACACTATACTTCCCTCTAAAACCACATTAAAACCTCTTGATTTTATCCGATATTTCGCGTACTTTTTGGGTAATTTTGTCCTCTTTGGAAAATACCAGTGAACCAGCAGCAATAATCGAAGCACCGCAAGATGCTAAATACTCAATATTTTTTTCATGAATACCACCATCAATTTCAATTAAGGTATTCAAACCTCGCGATTTAATTTTTTTCCTCAATTGAATAATTTTCTGGTCCATACCAGGTATGATTTTCTGCCCTCCAAATCCCGGATTAACGGTCATCAGCAACACCAGATATAATTTCGGGAGAATCTGGTCGAGCATGTGTACTGGTGTTCCAGGAGCAACAGCCAATGAAGCTTTGGCACCAGCTTTTAGAATAAGATTGATTAAAAAATCAAAATCGGGAATAACTTCCAGATGAAAACTAATATTGTCAGCACCAGCGTGAATAAAATCAAGGTAACAATCTTGGGGGTTTTGGATCATGAGATGGACATCCAGAAAAGCTTTCGGTAGTATTTTCCGAACTGCTTCGACGATTAAGGTCCCAAAGGTAATGTTGGGAACAAAATGCCCATCCATAACATCAATATGAATCACCTCTGCTCCACCCTCTTGAGCCATGAGTAATTGTTCTTTAAGACGAGAAAAATCGCAAGATAAAATTGAAGGGGCTAATAGTGCCATAAACACCACCTATTCAAGCATTTTATAATTCTTTTTCCCAATAATAATAACCGTTTAAATAAATCAGGACTTTCCCATTCCCCTTCGTTCGTGATAAAATTTCCACCGTTTCTCCACCCTGATGTTCTTCTTCATAAACCACCCGTTCTCCCAATTCATCATTCACTACGATTCTCACTATAATTGGGACTCTAGCGTCAGGCAAAGCGAATCGAAGACTTAAATCTTGTAAGTCTTGAACTGCCTTCACAATTTGAAGATTTATTGTCTGCCCTGGAGAAGCTTCCTGGCCAGATTCTGGAATCTGGCCGATGATAATACCAGGATTTCTTTCCGGCATGACAACTTCTTCAATCTGACCAACCGATAAATCCATTTCAGCCAAAAGCCGCCTGGCTTCTTCAACTTTTAATCCAATTAAATCTGGAACCAGTATTCTTGCCGGTGGAGTTGCAACAATTGCCTCGGTACCACCTTTGCTAATCAAAAGACTGACTTGATTTCCTAACGGAAGAGTGCTCTCGGCGGGAGGATCCTGAGATATAACCGTACCTTTTAATGCATCTTCATGGGTCACTTCCACCACTCGACCCAGTCGATATCCATTGGTTTCTAAAAGATTCTGGGCTTCGCTTAAGCTTAAATCCCGGACATCTGGTACTCTACTCATCGTGACTTCTTGAGTTACCGTTGGAGTGACGGCCACTCCTCCAGTTTGTGCTTGTCCGGTATAACCGTTTATTACAACCCTAACCTTTCTTCCTCGTTTGGCTTCAGCTCCCGGAAGTGGATCTTGTTCCAATACCTGGTTCGCAATCCGATCAGCACGATTTTCTATTCGGGCTACTTCAACCTGTAAACCCATTTTTGATGCTAAATTCACCGCAGTTACCAAGTCTTGGTTGCGGAAATCCGGCACCGTTAGTGATGTCGCACTGACCGAATACTGCAAGAGCATTAACCCAAAAAAGCCGCTGAGAACCATTCCTAAACCAAAGGCAGTTACAGTTAGCAGTACTCGAAAAAAAAGGTTCGATGTTTTTCCCTTTTTCGCCGTCACAGTTTCCTCCAAGCCCTCCCAAAAAAACCATCGGAATTAAAATAATGAGGCCATATTACATATGATTTATCATCGGATAAGATAGTTGGTTTCAACTCAGGTTGCAACAGACTATCTCCAGGTAAATTCACTTCCCATTCTCCAGGATTCAGTTTTTCAAAGGCTCCAACTACTCCCTCGGTTTCTTCCGGTGTCATGGTACAAACACAATACAATATAATACCACTCTTTTTTATTAATGCAGAGGCATGGCATAAAAGTTGAAACTGCTTTTCAGCAAAAGGTCGGTTATCAGATTTTTTTCTAATAATTCCAATTTCAGGATTTCTTCGCAGTGTTCCCCAGCCGGAACAGGGAGCATCCACAAAAACCCGATCGGCATCAATTAGTTCTTGAGGAAGGGACTGGGTTGCATCAACTGCAATGGTTCGGATAATACCAATTCCTTGGCGATGAGCCAAAGTTTCGAGAGTCTTTAATTTTTCCGGGTAAATGTCAACCGCATATATGCAACCCCTATTTTTCATCATCTGAGCCATCATTAAAGTTTTTCCTCCTGAGCCGCAACCAATATCAACAATCTTCTCATCTGGTTGGGGATCAAAAAGATGGACCATGACCTGAGAGCTTAAATCGTGGATGGAAAAATATCCTTTTTGGTATTCGTCAGTTTCAACTAATTGAGTATAATCCAAACGAGTATCAAGAGCATTGGGAAGCAAGGGCAGTGAATTTGAGACGATAGAATACTTTTTTGATAAAATCATAATGAGCTTTTGTGAATCCGTTTTTAAAGGATTCACTCGAAGATAAAGGACTGGAGGAAGAACCAGGGATTTTTTCAGTTGGTTCATTTCGTCCGCGGTTAAAAACTTTTTCCAATATCCTTCTAACCATTGAGGAAGAACCATACCCCAGTGTTCCGCTTGTTTGCACCAACGGACTCTTTCTGCTGCAGCTTTGCGCAAGACAGCATTGACCAGTTTAATCCAGGGATGGGAATGAGTAAGACGAGCTAATTCGACAGTCTCCGACACCACCGCATAATCCGGAATGCGAGTATCCACCGCCAGTTGAAAAAGCCCCAAATACAATATGATTTGAACCTTCTTGGGGAGACCCTTGGGTTTTTGAAGATAGGTTGAGACAATTTCCTGAAGCTGGGGATGAAATTTCACAATTCCTCGAACCAAATGAACTAAAAAGGAACGGTCGGGATTTGAAAGCTCACCAGTTTTTATTGATAATGAATAATTTTTATCTAAAAAAATGGGTTCTCCTCGAAAAAGTCGGTTCAAGATAAAAAAGGCTTCTAACCGAACGTTCACAGTTATGGACATAAATCCTTTCGGCTCTTTTTAAAAACTATTTGGTTCAATTCTCCTATTCCTCTTTGCCGCTGGTGAAGATGAAAATACAGATCCCCTCGCCTTCGGTAAAATGAAATTAGGAAGAAAAGAAAGCAAGGGGGAGTTAGTCTTTTGACTTCCCTCACATAACATTTTCACCAATCAATACTTTTAGTCTCGGCTTTGACGAAGAAGAATTAAACGCAATAATTGTAAAGCAGCCATGGCGGTTGCAGCTACATAGGTTAACGCTGCTGCATTGAGCATTTTTTTAATATCCTGCTGTTCGTCCCCGGCAACTATTCCAGAATTTGTTAAAGCTGCATAGGCTCGACGGCTGGCATCGTATTCCACTGGGAGAGTAACCACCTGAAATAAAACGGCTGCACTAAAGAAGATAATTCCAATATCCATGAGAAATCGAAAAGAAAAAATTAAACCAATAAAAAAGAGCGGAAAAGCAGCTTGCGAGCCGATACTGGCTACCGGAACCAAAATCGAACGCAAGGCAAAAGCCCCGTATTTCTCGCGCTTTTGCAACGCATGCCCAACTTCGTGCGCAGCAATACTATAATCAGCTATTGAACCCCCCCGAGCTACACCGGTAGAAAGTCTGAGTATTTCCCGAGATGGATCATAGTGATCGGTTAGCTGTCCTGGAGTTTCTTCAACCCGCAGGGAAAGATTATTTTGTTGAATAAGCTGTTGGGCAACTTCAAATCCACTCAAACCTGCCCGAGAACGTTTCTGTGAAAGAGTTGCATAGGTGTTCTTTACTTTTGATTGGGCATAAAAAGCCAAGATGAGTGCCGGAATTAATAAAATAAACGTATAATCAAAAGGATAAAACATATTCCGTGTACCTCCTAATAAAATTCATCTCCTGGTTGAATACGATATCCACAACAAAACTCTTGCCCGGATTGAAGGTTTCTATTTTCCGGATGTAACTCTTCTATCGCTAATATCCCCCTTCCGGTTCCCACCAATAGCCCAACATTGGGTTCGTACCGAATGATTTGACCGGCTTTCACTTTTTCCTCTTGTTTATAAACGTGTGCTTTAATAATTTTCAGGCGTTTTTGATGAAAATACCCAAAAGCGCCTGGACATGGAGCAAAGGCCCTAATTTGGCGAACGATTTCTTCAGCTGAACGATCCCAATTGATTTGATAAAGATCTTTCGGAATTTTTCCTGCATAGCTCGCTCGATCATCCGATTGTGGAATCGGTTTGATCTTCCCTGCAATCCAGTCGGGAAGAATTTCCACTAACAAGTCCCCACCAATTTCCCCTAATTTTTTTTCCAAGGCATTACAATCATCAGAACTTTCAATCTCTACCTCACGAACCGCCAAAACTGGACCAGTATCTATTCCTTCGTCCATCAACATGATGCTGACGCCAGTCTTTTTTTCGCCATTTAGAATCGCCCAGCGAATTGGATCAGCACCACGATAACGAGGAAGGAGCGAGGCATGTACGTTAATGCATCCAAAGGGAGCAATCTCTAATAGCGATGAACGTAATATTTGTCCGTAGGCAGCTACTATCATAACATCTGGAGCAATATCATTCATTACTTCTAAAAAATCTTTCCGATTCACTTTATCCGGTTGTAAAACGTTGAACCCATGATCTTGGGACCAAACCTTAACCGGTGGGGGGGTTAATCTTCTGCCTCTTCCACATTCGCGGTCGGGTTGGGTAATAACGGCAGCAATATTATACTGGGCATCGAAAAGAGAGCGTAAAACTCCAATCGATAAGGAAGTTGTTCCTAAAAAAACTACCTTTGTCATCCATTATCACCATTTGAATTTATTTTTGATAATTTACTGGCTAAAATCAAACGACGAGTCGGACTCAATCGGTCAATAAAGAGAATTCCATTGAGATGATCGACTTCATGCTGAACGATCCGTGCGAATAAACCATCAGCTAAAAAAGCCAGTTGCTTCCCTTGAACATCTTGAGCTGTAACCTGAATTTTCCGGAATCGGTTGACCTTTGAATAAATTCCAGGAACACTCAAGCATCCTTCTTCTCCCGTTTCTTTTTCGGTATCGACTTCTTTCCATTCGGGGTTAATCAAGACCATATCTTCATTGGTGTTTGGGTTGGTTAAAACAACCAACCTCCGAAGAATTCCCACTTGATTGGCAGCTAATCCCAAACCAGACTTTTCATGAAGAGTGTCGTACATATCCTGTATGATTTTTTTGACTTTAGCATCAATATTTTGAACTGGTTCAGCTTTTTGCCTCAAAACTTGGCTTCCATATACCTCAATATTCAGATCCGCCATTTATACCACCTTTTTCTAATATTTCATATCAACAATGTCATAATTTATCAATCATATTTGAAAGCACCAAACCTGTTTTTTTAATCAGAACTTTCACCCTCACCCCAACCTTCTCTTATTTTTCTTTTTTTTCCTCTCCCCTGGTGGAAGAGGAAAAAAATAACAAGGGAGAAGGAGTAAATCGATCAATAATAAAAAAATTCACCAAACTACACTGCCATTATTATCGGTTGTCATAAATTGATACAAAGCCCTATCAGAGGTCATCCTTTGTCAAATCCGGCAGAGTATTATAAACTTTAAAATCAACCTCAACTCCGGTGCTTTTTCTCGCTTGAACCACAGCTGAAACTTTATCATAAAGAATGCTTAAAACCGCTGGTTCAAATTTTATTACCAGCTGGTCGCTCCATCCTGATTTCTTGAGATAGCTATCTCCCGGAAAAGGACCATCAATTGTAAACTGCTTCTCATCCAATTCATTTTTTACTCTATTTAAAACCATCTCACGGTTTAACTTATTCCTTGAACGAGCTATCACCTGAAGAAGCCCCTGACTGGGAGGATATCTATATTTTTTCCTTTTTTCCAATTCTTGTTTATAAAATTCTGCAGGGGGATGGAAAAATGGGTCAATATACTTTTGATACTGATTAGACGTTTCGATAATAACTCTGGTCTTAGTTGGTTTTGATGCACCCAAAAAATAGAGAGCTCGCTGGATGTTTTGGTAAAATTTTTCCCGTACTTGAAATTCAGGTAAAAATAACCAATCTTCAAAGGAATGGATGATAAAAAGAGTCGAGTGAGCTAAAAGTTCTTCATGCAAAGCTGCTGAAGTTCCAACAATAATCATCGGCTCCTCTTCTTTCATATTTAGTTCACTTCTTTCTTGATCCGAAGCGATTTTTACAATGTGTACTCCGGAAAATATTCTTTTTAAAAATTGATACACTTTCTCAATACCATCGCCCCAAGTTTTCATCCAAGGCCCGTGACATTCCGGGCAAAAGCTCTCCGGGATAACTTTCTTCCCACACCGAGGACAGCGAAGAATCCTCTCTTTCTGGTAAAATCTCAATGCCACATCGCAATCGGGACAGGAGTAATAAAAACCGCAATCGGAACAACCCAAAGCTACCGAATATCCGGTTTTTTGGACCCAGATAATGCTATTTTGCTGGCTGGTGATATTTTGAGCAATGGCTTTTTGTATCAATTGCGGGAGAATCGTCTTTCTCTGTTCATAGGTTCGTAACTCCAACTTCTGTTCTTTGGTAAATCGTTTTATTTGTCCCGTTTGGGATTCAAAATACCCCTCCTGCAATCCAAAATAAAGGGTTAAATCGGGTATAGTTCCAATAATATGCAGGTCCCCACCAGTAATATTAACTTTCTCTATTAATGAATGGAAAGAATGATAATGCGGTTGTTGATCAGAATAATGGCCAAAGTCATCGGGATCAAACAAGACTTGAACACCAATTTGGTGAATCGGTAAAAACTGAGCTAAACGAGTCCCCAGTAAAACATCATAATATCCTTCTCTTATCATTTGATAGGTCAGCATCCTCCTCCGGGCTGTCAATCTTCCATCAAATGAAAGAAAACGAACCAAGGGATAAAGAGTTTCTAAGTTTTCCAAAAAATAATCTAAAATTTTCGGACCGGGAAACAAAATGAAGACTTTCAAGCCCCGACTGAAGCTATCTTCAATAAGCTTTCCCAAAAGGTTCAAGCTCTCGTTTATAGTTCCTCTTTGCCACCATTTTTTTACCCATTTTTGATGAGGAAGACGATATTGATTTTTCTTAAAGTCTTCATCAACAATTGTGATCCGATTCTTTTTTATCAATTGGTCAATTTTTTTTGAAGTGATTCCCAATAAATCTTTAAAAATAAATAAATTCATTCCTTGGGAAAAGTGATCGACACCATATTTTTTTAAATCAAGAAAATATTCGTCATCCTCATTTGCTAAAAATATTCGTCGACTGGTCCATTTTTCCCATGACCTATGATACTTGGGAATAAATAGCTCCAGGGCCTCTCCCAAACTTGAAAAGGTTTGATTAGCAATTCTTTTGGCCCATTCCAACTGCCAGTCGGCTAAGGGTTCAAGCGGAAGACAAGAAAGAATGCTTTTTAATTCATATTCTTTATCATTTTGAACTGAATCAAACGACCAAACACACCCAAAACGATACGAACCGTGAAATTCAACTTCAACAATGGTTCCAATCTGAATTTTATCGCTCATCTCTTGAGGAACACGGTAGCTAAATACTTTATAGATTGGAAGCGGAAGAGCAACCGATACCGAATTCATTTTCATGTAAAGTAAAGAGAAACTAGGTAGTTCACAATCGTTTCAGCTAAATCCATTTTATCCATTAAAGGAATATCAATCAATGCACCATTCTTATTGAGAAGCCAAGCTTTATTGTTATTCACTTCGAAACCGCTTTCTCCTGGTAAAATACGATTGGCAATCATCACATCGCAATTCTTTTGCTGTAATTTTCGACGAGCTTCCGAGACAATATCTCCATCTTCAGCACAGAACCCGACTAATAATTGAGAAACCTTTCTTCGTCCTAGTTCAGAAAGAATATCGGGATTTTGGGTTAAATTAAGAACCAGTTCATTTTTCCCTTGTTTTTTTATCTTTGCAGGAGAGGGAATTGATGGTCGATAATCAGCTACAGCGGCATTCATGATACAGATATCTGCCTTATCAAATTGTTCGAGAGTTGCGTTTTCCAAATCCTGGGTTGAAACGATTGGAAGGTAATCAACTCCGGATGGAATTCTCACTGACATTGGACCACCAATCAAAGTTACCTCGGCTCCATGGGCTCGAGCAGCAGCCGCCAGCGAACAGCCCATCAGGCCACTGGAAGAATTGGTTAGATAACGGATGGGATCAATGTATTCCCGAGTTGGCCCAGCAGTGATTATGACTCTTTTCCCCTGCAGCGATCGTGCCGAACCAAGGAGATAATAAAGGGTTTCTAAAAATTCCTCAAGGTCGGGAAGACGCCCCGCCCCGGTTTCACCGCAAGCTAAATTACCTGACGAGGGATTCATGACCCGCACCCCAATTGTAGTCAATTTCTTGAGGTTTTCTTGAACAATGGGGTTATGCCACATGTCAACATTCATAGCGGGAACTAAAATGACCTTCTTCGGATCAACCAAAAAACAACTGCTTAACAGGTCATCACCAATTCCTCCCGCCATTTTACCAATGATGTTGGCGGTAGCTGGAGCTACCACCACGTATTCATACTCTCTCATCAAATGAATATGGAGAATCTTTTCGCCGGATTCAAACAAATCAGAATAAACCGGCCTACGGGTTAATGCGTTGAAGGTATTTTCTCCTACAAATTTCTTGGCTGCCTCAGTCATAATGACTTGGATATCCGATCCCGCTTGAACCAGATGGCTGATAAAACCAGCTACTTTATAGGCAGAAATTCCACCAGTAATTCCAAAAAGAATTTTTTTATTCTTCCAAAACAATGGTGGATAATAGATATTCATGCCGTTTCCTTAGACCACTTAATTTTATCCTCAGCAACCTCTTTTAAAGCAATAAAAAGAGGCTTTGCTTCTTGTTGCACATCAACCAAGGGCTTGGCGCCTTGATTAAGCTGTTTGGAACGCTTCGCTACCACGGTGGTTAAATAATAACGGTTCCCAGTTTTCTTGATCAATTCATCAATGGACAGCATAATCTCACTCCAATCTATTTATTTTATCCTGAAAAAACCCGGGCTTAATAAATTACGCTTCTACCAATAAGATAAAAATGTAGGGGCGTTGCTCCACATTATGATAACCTCTGGTAAGAAAAAATCATTCCGATACAAGTTCTTGTGTTTCATCCTCTCCGTACCGAATACGGCAGCGTTCAGCAATAATCACTGAGTGGAATTTATGAACGGTTTCTTCAAGAAGATTATTAATGATCAAATAATCATAATCCCGAATCGATTTCATTTCAATCAAAGCATTCATCATTCTCAGGTAGACAACGT
>DPKX01000165.1 GCA_003542295.1 Candidatus Atribacter hydrocarboniphilus | reverse complement strand
GTCCTATAAAATCAGAGGCATCGAAAATGATCCCGGTGTTGCCGGTTACAAAAGTATTCTGCACTTCGAGCCAGCTATAACGTGAGACATCGGGAGGGCCGTAATTCTTTAGGATATCGCTGAACCACTTTGCGCCTTGGATAAATTCCGGGCTGGTCACTCCTGGTTTCATATTTTCATCGAGCCATTCTCCGCCGTGGACCCAGGTCGCGGATGTAGATATGATTGGGTTATCTTCACCTTTAATTGCTCTCATAGCTATACCGAATTTATTGTTGGCTTTATCGGTTAGTTTTGCAGCGGCATCCATTAATTCATCGGTGTTGACTGGAACCGAAATTCCCTTTTCCTCAAACAAGTCTTTCCGATACATCATAATTCCAACATGGCCGTAATAAGGAAGACCCCAAAGCTTTCCGTCATAGCGAAGGGCATCAAGATAAATTGGAGCAAAATCTTCACAAAAATATTCGGATTTTTTATTAGCAAGCAGATCATCCAGTGCAGCAACATATCCAGCTCGAACATAACGAGCGGTTTGCCAACCGTCGAGCAAGAAAATATCATAGGCACCAGTTTTTGCTGCCAAGTCGGCAATAACTTTCTCCCGAAGAACCGGTTCAGCAAACACATTCCAATCAATTTTCATTCCGGTCTCTTTTTCAAACTCTGGAATGAGTTTTTCGATAGCACGAGCGGTCGCTGTATCCCAAGTAATAATGGTGACAGTGGTGCCGGCATAAGGTTGATCCTGAGCGAGAACCATACCTGACAAACCAATAATGGTGAGTATAGCCACTACGAACCATACTATTCCTTGATAACCTTTTCCCATGGTATTACCTCCTTAATTAATTAACACAAAATCATTCACACCCTCACAATCATACAGGGTTCTAATGAATAACCAATCACCCCCTTTTATCCTGAGATAAACCCGGCTGAAAACCTCCGAGTATTTTTTAAAATTTTGTATTTTGACTTCCAATCATTGGTATAAAAATACCAGCAATTAAACGCTTATAACTGACTTTCAACTAAATTTCTATTTTGATATTTTTCCATTCTAAATACTGGTCGAGCCCGTAATGCCCAAGCTCAAGGCCAATTCCGCTTTCTTTCCATCCCGGATAAGGAGCATAGAGACTATCCGGACTAATATTATTAATAGCAACATTGCCCCACTCCAGGTTTTCGGCAATCCAACCAGCTCTTTTGATGTTACTGGTATAAACATAGGCAACTAAACCATAACGGGTACTATTCGCTTTAATAATCGCTTCCTCAGCGCTGGAAAAAGAATCAATAGCAACGATTGGTCCAAAGGGTTCATCAGTCATGATTTTCATGGTCGGGTTAACATTAGTTAAAACCGTCGGCTCAAAGTAATATCCTTTACTAAATTTTGCACCCTCTGGTCTCTTACCTCCACACTCCACTCGCCCACCATGGGCTAAAGCATCTTTAATAAATTCTTCCATTCGCTTAATACCTGCTTGATTGACCATCGGTCCACAATCGGGAGCGGGATCCTCAAAAGGATCACCGATACTGAGCTTTTTTGTCCCTTCAACAAAATTTTTAACAAACTGATCATAAATACTTTTTTCAACAAAAATTCGATTTACTGAATTACAAATTTGACCAGTATTTCGGAAGGCCCTTTTTACACCATCTTTTACTGCCCGCTCCCAATCAGCATCAGCAAAAACAATAAAGGGAGAATGTCCTCCTAATTCCAACATGAGTCGCTTAACGGTATGTGCAGAGGCTTTAATAAATTCTTTCCCGGTTTCTGTCGAACCAGTAAGAGCCACTAATTTCACCAATGGATTGGAAAATACTTCATTACTAATCAGGGCATTTTCACCGCTTACCACGTTTAAAACTCCAGCCGGTAAACCCGCTTCATTACAAGCCCGAACAAACTCAATTGTTGATAGTGGGGTTTCCCGAGAAGGTTTGACGACAACCGTGCAACCGGCTGCTAAGGCTGGTGCAACTTTCCAGGAAATAAGACTGACTGGATAATTCCAGGCTGCAACGGCAAATACCACTCCTACTGGTTGTCGTAGAGCTATACTTCTCAAATTTAAAGCATTAGGGGGAGGAACCTCACCTAAAATATTTACTCCTAAACAACCGTAATACTCCAAACAATCTGCTGCCCCAATGATTTCTTTCTCGGCGTCTTTGACCGCTTTACCTTGTTCTTTAGCTAACAGAGCACCAATCTCGCCAGCTCTCTCTTTCACTTTATCGGCTGCTTTAAAAAGTAATCGACTTCTTTCTATGGCTAACTTTTTTGACCAAAGTTTAAAGGCGGAATGAGCTCCATTAATAACATCTTTCATTTGGTTGAGTGTTACTTTTGTTACCGTCGCAAAAGCTTCACCATTGGATGGGTTGGTAACTTCAAAAAAACCTTCTCCTTCTTCCCACTTTCCATTTATAAATGAATGATAATACTGCACCCCTTAGATCTCCTTTCCATAATAAAGATAAGCCTGTTGGAAAATATCATGAAAGATTCGAAAATTTTTATACTGGTTTTCATATTCCTCAAATCGGCTTTCATCGGGAATAAAAACCTGTTTTACTTTTAACCAGTTATCAGCCAGTTGGCCAACGGTTATTCCACTTACCGCTGAAAAAGCCAACAAAGCCGCTCCGATGATTCCACCTTCTGATTCAGTAAGAGTAAAGACTTTTTTTCGGTAAATATCTGCTTTAATCTGGCACCACAAAGGACTGCGAGCGCCACCTCCAATAGCTGACATTTCTTCAATAGCACCAGAATACATCTTCTCGATTTCATCCAAACTCATTTTTAGATCAAAACCAACCCCCTCCATAACTGCTCGGGCAAAATGTTTTCTCTGATGATGAGGACGTAAGCCAAAAAAACTTCCTCGAGCTAAAGGAGAACCTAACAACCTTTCTCCCATTAAATAAGGAAAAAACAACAAACCATCAGCACCAGCAGGAACATTACTGGCTTCTTCATCAATCTCAGCATAGGAAACTTTTCTACCACTTTCTTGATTATAAAAAGCTTCTCGAAACCATTTTAAGCTTCCACCACCACTATCTAAAATTCCGAAACTAATCCAACCATCAATGGCGTGGTGGAGATTCATTAAATGTTCAGTTAATAGAGGTTGTGGACTTAGCACCGATACATCGGCAGCGGTTCCGGCTACATCGCAAGAGCGCCCTTCGCGAACCATGCCTCCGCCTAAAAGGAGGCATAACATATCACCAGCTCCACAAATGACTGGAATAGAAGGTTGGCAACCGATTTGAGCGGCGATATCAGGAAGCAATTTTCCTATTATTGAGTTTGAAGGCAAAATATCGGGAAGTTTAGATTTATCAATTCCAAATAATTTGACTAGCTCATTATCCCATTGTTTGGTTTTCCAGGAAAAAAGAAAGCTTCCCGAAGCTTCCGAATAATCGGTATATTTTTCCCCAGTAAAACGTAAGTTTAAATAATCCTTGGCAGTAAGAAAAATATCGGTTCGTTGATAGATTTCAGGGAGATTATCTTTGATCCATTTCATTTTTGGACCAGTCCAGCTGGGAATAATGAGATTGGCAGCGTGCTGTATTTGTTCTTGAGGCAAAATCTCTTCTTGGTATTGTTTACAAATACTTGCCGAACGCTTATCACACCAGATAGGCACCTTATCCATCAACAAGATCCCATGAGTATCAATTGGGACAACCGCATGCATTTGAGCACTTACCCCAATTGCCAAAACCTCCAGGTTGGGGTGTTCATGAATGAGCTGTTTAAGGCATTCTAAGGTCAACTCCCACCACTCATCAGGTTTTTGTTCAGCCCAACCAGGTTGAGGTGAAAAAAAATCAGTAGACCTTGATTGAATATCAATAATTGCTCCGGAATCATCAACCAGAGCTGCCCTCACACTCTCGGTGCCAACGTCGATAACCAGTAAACATTCGGGCATGGTGCTATCAACCTTCCTTTTTGATAGTTATCCACACATAGGAAAGGGGAAGGTGATAAGGATTCTCAGTCCGATGAAATTTAGCAAAAGGTATATAAACTACATCACCGGTTTCGGCTTCAAATTTTTCTCCATCTATTTCCATTATCCCTTTACCGGAGGTTATAAAATAAACCTCTTCCAGGGGAGCATGTTCGTGACCTCGGGTGCTGCATTGAGGATAAACAGTGGTATATCCAACCTTGATTCGCCCTGATTCCGTCTCGTTTTCCATTAATAGCAGGAGAGTATCTCGAGCCACATTACTTCCAATTTTATTCAGAATATCAGCGAAAGTATTACTGCCTTTTTCTGGTTCTGCTTCCAGTAAATTTCTTCTCTTGAGTATTTTTTCCAAGTCAATTACCTCCCATTTATTATTCCTTTTCTCGGTATCTATAATCCCCTGATTAAGATGATTGATGGGTTTTAGGTGGTCGTCCTTCTAAATATACTCTATACTCGTATTTATCCGCACGAATGACTGAGATCACTACTTCGAAGGGTGTTCCTTCTTCTAAATAAGTAATTCGAGTGGTATGGAAAAGGGTTGTTTTCTCTGGTACTTGTAATAAATCAGTTTCCAGAGGACCGCTGCTATAGGCTTCAATAGTCTCGACAGCTCGATGAAGCTTTAATCCATATTCCTCTTCAAGGATTTGGTAAAGACCCTTTTCACGAAGCATACTTTTTTTATCAGTGAGATTAGGGGTGAAACGAGACAATATATAATTACTCATAAAAGCAACCGGTATACCATCGGCAATACGCATTCGTTGGATGAGATAGACCTTTTCTCCTTTTTTGAGATTTAATAGCGCCGCAATTTTCTGTGGTGGATTTATAAGTTCAACTATCAGGCTCCCGGTTTCAACTTTAATATTTTTTTCTTTGAGAGTTTCGGTAAAAGAGGTAATATAATTAAGATTCTGAGCGGTTTTTGGTTCTTGTACTACCGTTCCCTTTCCCTGTTTACGGTATACTAATCCTTCCCGCTCTAATATACCAATGGCATTTCGGACTGTTGTACGGCTGGTTTGAAATTGCTTTTCTAATTCATCCTCGGTTGGCAACAATTCGCCAGTACGGTAAGTACCTTTCAAAATGTCCTCTGTGAGTTGATTACTAATCTTTACATAAAGAGGCACCCTGATATCAGACATAAAATTGAATCGAACCCCCGAAGAAGTATGTTCATATTATCTTCATAGGCAAATCGATTTCGACGAAAGATAATTATGAATTTTTATAATTTGTTATTATTTTCTCGAAGAAATTACCTCTTGTCAAGTATGGTTCAATCTTTTTTATTCCGGTTCTTTTCATCTTATCTTTCGAATAATATAATTATAAAAGGTACTTTATTCGTTCTTGATATTTGTGGTTATTTTTCAAAGAATATTTTTTATTGGAATCCCCTCTTTTAAAAGGTAATTACCTATTTTAGAAAATGGAGGTATCGAAATGATCTTCAAAGACCGTTTTGAAGCGACTCACTTTATTGAAAGCAAAAAAATTGTCGCCATAATTCGTGCAAAAGAAGGTGGTTTGCTATTGGAAGCAGTAAGAGCCTTAAAAAGGGGTGGAATTGAGTGCATTGAAGTGACCATGACCACCCCTGGGGCATTAAAAATCTTAGAAGAGGTTCGCTCAAAAATTGATGATATTCTTTTTGGAGCCGGTACGGTTCTCGATCCGGAAACAGCACGTCAAGCCATCTTATCCGGTGCCCAGTTTATCGTTACTCCATCTTTGAATCTTGAGGTTATTCGTCTCTCTCACCGTTATGATATCCCTATCATACCTGGAGCTTTCACACCAACAGAGATTCTTAGTGCCTGGGAAAACGGTGCTGAATGTGTAAAAGTGTTCCCAGCATCCAACGTAGGTCCCGATTATATTAAAGCAATAAAAGGTCCTTTCCCTCAAATTAAAATCTGCCCAACTGGGGGTATTAGCTTAGATAACATGAAGGCTTTTCTAAAAGCTGGTGCATCCTGTTTGGGAATAGGCGGAAAGTTAGTCGATTCTAATTTAATTAAAAATCAAAAATGGGATGACCTGACTTCGATTGCTAAGGAATACGTTGCCCAACTAAATGACTAATTACCCATCACAATTAAACTAATATCTTCGGTGAGGATCAAATAAAAATTGTCATTCGTTAATGAATTTGGAAGTTAAATTGAAAAAAGTGAGTAGGTTTTCATAGTAAAACCTACTCACCCCAGAGACCAATTTTTTGTTTTTGAGCTTCTTGTTCTAATAGTTTAAAACGATCAACATATCGAACGTTGGGAGGAAACACCACGGTTTTTGCATAACCATTAGCAACCAGCCATTCATTAACCATGATTCCATCTTCGGTATAAACATAAGCTAATAAACGACCGTACTGATCTCTTTGTTCAACATCGAATTCCAATTTCACTTTTCGGTTCTCAACCATTTTTCGATTGGCTTGAAAGGCTTCCTCAGCAAATGGTTCGGCATTTTTTTTAGAGCTTTGAAATTCTGGTGCATCAACACCAATGTATCTAACCTTTTCCCCATCATTGAGTTCTATGGTATCTCCATCAATCACTGTTTTTACAATATACTGACCTGATTCTTGCTGGAAGTAATTGTACATAATAAAAATAATTAAAACCGCCAGCAAAGTGGTTAAGGAATTTTTTTGGATTTTCTTCATTACACCACCCGGTATAGAGGCTCTTCCCCATTAAAAACCCGAATAATGTTTTCTGCTGCAATGTTCCCCATTTTTAGGTTCGCCTCTCGAGTGTGAGAGGAAATGTGGGGAGTGGCAATAACATTAGGAAGTGATAAGAGTGGGTTATCAAAGGGAGGCTCATGAGTAAAAACGTCCAAAGCCGCTCCGGCAATACGATTTTCCTTTAAGTAAAGATAGAGAGCTTCTTCATTGATAAGCTCACCACGGGCAGTATTGATTAGAAAGGCTTCTTTTTTCATTAATGAAAGTAATTCGTCATTTACCATCTCACGAGTTTCATCAGTAAGAGGTGCATGGAGAGAGATAAAATCAGCGTCCTTAAACAAGATTTCGAGCTCGACTTTTTTATAAGGGGATATTTCATCGGAGATAAAAGGATCATAATAGAGTACTTTCATCGCAAATGCTTGTGCATACCGAGCAATATTTTTCCCAATTCTTCCAAAACCGACAATACCTATGGTTTTTCCTTCGAGCTCTAATCCAAAACTGGTTGCCCCCCATTCTTTGTTTTTTATTTGCTCAAAAAAATGAGGAATTTTTCGAGCTAAAATAAGGATGAGAGTAAATGCCATTTCAGCAACCGATATAGAATTGGTACCCGGAGCATTGGCTACTACAACACTATGTTTTTGGGCAGACTGAAGATCGATGTTATCAACACCAACCCCGTGCTTTGAAACCACTTTAAGATTCGGACAGTTGGTAAAGACAACTTCACCTACCCGATCCATCCCTACTAAGACTCCTTCGGCATCACCAATTAATTCCGACACAATTTTTTCATTCTCCGGGTTAGGGTTCTTTTTAATCTCCACTTGGATTCCAGCTGCTTCCAACCGTCGCAATGGATCCTTTGCAGAACGAGCAAAGGATCTGGCAAGGATAATCGCTTTTTTCAAAGACCATCACCTCAAGTTGAATTTTCTACTTTCTCACCATCTCCTGATAAAGTGCAAAAGCAACAAATAAATATCCAAACACTCTTAATACAACTAAAAAGTTCACCAATCGATCAGGAGAAACAAATAGAGTGACCAAATGGGAAAAACCAAAAATAGCAAAAGCGATTCCTATTAAAAGACTAATAATACTTTTCTTTTCTTTATATCCCCAATAGCCTAAAAATAAAACGAAAATACTTAGTGCACCGTTAACTAAACCTACAGTCATTTTAATGTACCTCCAAAATTAGCTTAACCTAGTTCTATAGGCTTTTTTTAAAAACTGAATGTTACCCAAAATTGAACAAAAAAAATTAAAACTGTACTTTAACCGGTTCCCGTTCTTCGCCTTGGGTTTCAAAATATTCTCTCTTTTTGTATCCAAACATTCCGGCAAAAATATTGGCTGGAAATTTTTCAATAGACGAATTATACATGAACACAGTATCGTTATAGAATTGGCGAGAATAGGCGATTTTATTTTCGGTTTCACTTAATTCATTTTGTAATTGCATAAAGTTTTCGTTGGCTTTCAATTCTGGATATGCTTCTGCAACAGCAAATAATTGACGAAGCGCTTGTGTCAGCTGGTTTTCTGCCTGGCTTTTCTCCGCAGGGCTCTGTGCAGAAATAGCGACTTGTCGAGCTTTGGCAATATTTTCAAAGACTTCTTTTTCGTGAGTAGCATACCCTTTTACCGTTTCTACCAAATTGGGGATAAGGTCATACCGTCGCTTGAGCTGAACATCAACTTGAGCCCAGCTATTATCAACTTTGTTTTTAAGTACCACTAAGCGGTTATAGAGCGATATTAAATAAACAACTACGATCAATATAATTATTCCTATAATCCAACCCAATATTGACACCTCCTCTTACTCTTTCTTTTTTTGCTGCTTGTTCGTTATTAATTAATCTACAACTTTGTCATACCGATCAACCGGCACTTGAACCTCCGCCACCTCCTCCCCCTCCACCTCCACTGGAAAATCCACCTCCAACTGAAGTAGAAGATTGGAGAGCTCGGGTAAGATTAGCCATATTGGCCATATTTCTGGAGATTGATTCTAAACGGCTAAGGGTATCAAGCGTAGTTATGGTAAAAACAGCACCATGGGGGACCTGATACCAACTAGGATGGGATAATTCCGAACCGGTTTCTTGGACATAAATTTTCAAATTCTTTAGTAGCTTTTCCGCAACTCCTAACGCCACAGCATAGATTAAATACCGATCCCAGATCTGCAGTAAAATTGGAGGAGCTTCTTTCATCAGAGAATAGTTGCTAATAAAACGTTTAAAAGCTGTCCATTTCCAATATTCAAGCAAGCCCTCTTTGCTCCAACGCCCCAAAGATTTACGAGCAATGAGAGCAAAAATAATTATTAAAGGGAAAAGGAGAATACTCAAAACAACCAGCCCCGAGCTTCCCTCGAATCCCCAATGAATGGCAGAAAAAATGACCAGAAAAATCCCTCCAATAAAACAAACAACACTAAAAATAAGATAGTGTTGTTTTTTAACTTCAGCTCTTTCATCATAAGTATAGAAATAGTGGCTTTCCCACCAATTTTTTATTGATTTCCCCCAATCTTCAATAAACAGTAAAAAATTACTTTTTTGTTGGGAAATCTTTTTACCCCATTTTTCAATCTCCAGGGTTGATACAGTACGACCACCATTGGAAATTTGTTTCAATAAAGCCAAAACATCATTTTCAAAGGGGAGTAAATCAGTATCAGAATTGATATTCATCATTTTTTCAGTGAAGGTAAACACCAAATACTCTTTTTTTATAAAAAGAATCTTCATTTTTTCTTCCTCAACAGTCATGTAGCCCCGACGTGCCAGGTCAAGAAGGGTAGCGGTAAAAGCCCTTCCCATATCGTTTCGATTAAGGGTTTTTTGGTTCATTATGACTCCTAAAAAGGCAGGAGGGATATCCCTGGGAGGTTCTTGTTCGTACTGACGTTCATAATCGATCTTTGGTTCACGTCCATATCGAAAATAAAAGACAAAAAACAAGATGATATAAAAGATCACAATAGAAATAAATAATAAAAACAAACCGATTCCCAACCAGCGATTGGCTTGCCAAGAAGACTTGTCACCCTGTAATTCTCTGCTGGCAGCTTCTTTTTCTTCATCAAGAATTGTTTCATATCGTGGAAAATCCTCTAAATTGACTCTAGAAAAAACTTGGGGGCTGGTTAAAAAACGGGCTTCAACAAAGGTGTTGGCAGGTACATCCTCAATTAAAAAATCCACTCTTCGGTGATCAGAAGAGAAATTCATCTCCCCTGGTTGAGCCTGAGTGTGAACAAAAAGTTTAAAAAGATCCGGACTGGATTGAGGAATCTGAAGAATAGCCTCGAGTTTTTTTATAGAAGCATGCTCTTCTTCAATTATTTTCCAATAAAATTCAGCCACATCTTGATAACGATGGATCGGATTTTTGAGAAGATATTGGATTCGAAATCCCAGAGTTTGATTATCAGCTTGATAATACCACTTAAGCATTTTTGAATTCGATTGCTCTTCTACCTCATAACGGAGTGGACTTCCGGTATCAGCATCCCAAACTCCTTGAAAGTGGATATCGTCAACCCCGCGAAGAAGCAAATTCAATTGAGCCCAACTGAATGAACCAGAAAACGAAAAATATCGAATATCAGTAACTTCAACATCACCATTTTCAAGAAGGTTAAAAGTCTGAGAAATCGAGGGATGATAATAAGACTTTGCAATGATGGGCATCGATAAAAACAAAACCAACCAAAGAACTATTATCATCTCAATTCTCAATTTTCTCATTGGAATCCTTCCTTAAATTTGCTATAGTTAGCATAACACAGGAAGTAAGCTGGTAAAAGAGATATGGGATTTTTTCTCCAAAAAGCATTGACTTCTTTTATTGAACCTCCAGGAGTATTTATAACCATTGCTTTGTTTTTTGGTTTATTAGCAAGAAAAAAGGGGAAAGAATCTTTGAAATGGATTGCCTTGGCAGTCATAATTTATTTTTTTTCCACTGGAATTGGCATACGTTTTCTTGCACCCTCGCAGAACATAACGCCTCGATATACATCAATAAGCCAACCACAAGTTATTATTGTGCTTGGTGGGGGTACCTACTTAGATACCTATCAGAATCGTTTCCACCCTGGTCCTTATTCCCTGCTAAGATTACACCAAGGATATACCCTCTGGCAAAAAGAAAAAATCCCCCTTCTGGTGAGCGGTGGTCAAGTGTGGGTTAAATCAGGGCCTTCGGAAGCTGAAATCATGGCTGACATTCTTCTACAATGGGGAGTTCCCCAAGATGATATCATCACCGAATCTCAATCAAGAAATACCAAGGAAAACGCTCAGTATTGCTCTCAGATTCTGCTCAACAATCATTGGAATTCTTTTTATTTAGTAACCTCAGAAATTCATTTAAAACGAGCCATGATGAGCTTTCAATCTTTCCTCCCCGATGCTAACATTATTCCGATAAGCGCCCATCCTCCCTATGATCGAACCCCAATTGTTCTTTCTGATTTTCTCCCATCCTCTCAAGCATTTTCGGCTTTTGCACAAATTATTCATGAATACCTTGGATTAGTAGTCTTATTCATTAACCAGAGAGTCATTAACATTCAATAGTGGTCTTGGTTTTTTTTGAGAGAGCCACACTCCAAAAGTAACCAAAATCATTCCAATTAAAAATCGATAACCAAAAGGCTCTTTAAAAAAAAACCAAGCTCCTATCACTCCAAATATCTGGGTAACATATTGAAAGGCTGAAGTCCGGGAGGCACCGATTTTCTTAATCCCATTCATCCAGATTATATAAGCCAACAAAGCTGATAAAAAGACAGCATAGCCCATCGATAAATGAACCGTAAGAGTTAAATCAGAAAAATTGAGGTCCTTGATTTCAACATATGAGACAGGAAACATAATAAGAGTTCCAAATATGATGCTCCAACAGCTAGTTTTCAAGGGTGAGTATTTCCGCAGCATATATTTTCCGAAGTAAGAATAAAGACCCCAACAAATAGCTGCAAAAAGGGTAAGAATATCACCGAAAAGAATATTGGGAGAAGATGAAGTTTGATTTCCTTGACTGATGAGAAAGGTGACGCCTAAGAATCCAATACCAATTCCTAAAAAATTATACCACTCAATAGATTCCTCTTTTTTAAAAAAAGCGATAAAGACAACAACAATTGGAGATATTGAAAGCAGGATAGCTGAATGGGAAGCCAAAGTTAATCGTAACCCATAACTCCAAAGTGGTTGATAGACTCCAAAACCTAATGCACCTAAAAAGACAAAATACCAAATATCTTTCTTGCTAATCAAAGGGTTCCCTTCGATACGCCATAGTAAAATTATCATAATCAAACTACTCACGGTAAACCGAATTAAGGAAAAAGAAAGAGGACCAATGATCATAATCCCGTGTTTCACAACGCTAAAATTTATTCCCCAAATTAAAGAAACCATAAGAAGAGAAAAATATGGATTTTTAATAATGGATTCAGATTTCTTTTTAGAGTGAGATGGCGATAATGGGTTTAAGTTATCTGATCTCTTCATTGATTTGCTCTTTTCTCGTTATTTAACTTTTATTATAAAAAGAAAAAGGGACCCTGTCTTTTGGGTCCCTTGAAATTCAAAATAAACAATTAGGTTAATTCAACTTCTGCGCCAACAGCTTCAAGTTTAGCTTTGATTTCTTCGGCTTCCTTCTTTGGAATAGCTTCCTTCACTGGTTTTGGAGCTCCATCAACCAAGTCTTTGGCTTCTTTCAAGCCTAAACTAGTAATGGCTCGAACTTCTTTGATAACTTTTAATTTTTCAGCTCCAGCACTCTTGAGAACGACTGTGAATTCAGTTTTTTCCTCTTCAACCGGTGCAGCTGCTCCGGCATTTGGAGCAGCTGCTGCAGCAACTGGCATAGCTGCTGAGACTCCAAATTTTTCCTCTAAGGCCTTTACCAAATCTGCTAATTCCAGAACAGTCATATTCGCAATAACGTCAGTAATTTCTTCCTTGGTCATTTATAGG
>DPKX01000223.1 GCA_003542295.1 Candidatus Atribacter hydrocarboniphilus | reverse complement strand
TTGAATCATTATCAATAGCTTCTTATGATGAGTTGTTGAGGTTTTGGGGGGGATTGGGATACTATTCCCGAGTGAAATCTATACATAAAACTTCGAAAATTATTTTAGGTCAATATGGTGGCCATTTTCCCAAAAACCACGACGAGCTACTTAAACTTCCGGGGATAGGACCTTATACAGCGGGTGCCATCATGAGTATTGCCTTTAGTCAAAATTATCCTCTGGTTGATGGGAATGTAATACGGATTTTTGCTCGAATATTTAATATTGAAAATTCAGTTGAAAAAAGAGAAACCAAAAATTATATTTGGAAAAAAGCTGAAGAACTGATTCTTCCCGGGAAGGCTCGATGGCTTAATCAGGCATTAATGGAATTAGGGGCGCTTATTTGTACACCCAAATCTCCGGCTTGTCATGAGTGTCCGGTTCAAAAACCTTGTTTGAGTTTTTATCTTGGATGTGTTGAACAAAGACCGGTAATCCCTCCTTCAAAAAAGGTAGTTCCCATTCGGGTAGCTGTGGGAGTTCTTCTCAAAGATGGACTGTTCTTTATACAGCAAAGGCCTGGGAACGGGTTAATGGCAGATTTATGGGAATTCCCTGGTGGAAAAATAAACCAGGGGGAAAAACCCGAGGATGCTTTAGTTCGGGAATTTCAAGAAGAACTTCAATTTAGTATTCAAGTGGGGGAAAAAATAACAACTTTGAAGCATGGATATACTAACTTTTCGGTGACTCTTCATGCCTATTTTTGTAAATTAGTTCCTGAAAATCAATCACCAATACTCCATTTTGCTTCCGACTATCGCTGGGTTAAACCGCAAGATCTCACTGCTTATGCTTTACCTGCTGCGAACCGTCGTTTGATAGATAGGTTAGCCAAACTTTCTTCCATTTAGTTCGATTTGTAAAAGAAAGTTTTTCCTAATTGAGAAAACTGAATATGACGGTTATCAAAACCAAATATTACCAAATGAATCTTTTCAAAAATATAGCGTAAAAAATTCTAATAAATATTAATAGTTGCTGATTTACATGAATATTGTATTCTGTTTTAAAGATATTTTTTATGGGGAGGGAGATAAATGTATAAAACGCTTCTTATGGTTTATTCGTGGCTTTTGTTAATTATGGGTATTTTAGGAGCTATTCCGGGTATTGGATTAGGGACTGAACCGATATGGCATGCAGTGTTAAAAATAATTTTAGGGTTAATCGGTGTTTTAGTTACTTTAAAGAAAGAAAAATCCTAAGGTCTGAAATTTGTTGAGCAATAAAACATAAAGCCGGTCTGGGTTTAGACCAGCTTTATGTTTTATGGACGACTTCGGCAATTGCTTGAATATGTTTTTCGGTAGTTCCACAACATCCCCCAACAATGTTTATATTCAAATCGAGGAGCTCTTTAGCGCCCTGAGCGAAATCTTCGGGTGTTTCGCTATAAAAGACCTGGTCACCTTGAACTTTCGGAATGCCGGCATTAGGTTTACACAAAAGATAACCAGGATAATGTGATCGATATACACTCACTATTTTAATCATTTGCTTCATACCTGTACCGCAATTGGCGCCTAAAACAGCGATTGGATAGGATTGAAAAATGTGGGCAATTTTTTCCGGTGTTTCGCCCATCAACGTGGTAAACCGCCCATCTTCTCGAAGTTCATAAGTAAAGCTTGAAATAACCTCACCACCCAGTTCTAAAATTGTTTCGGTAGCAGCTATTGACTCGACTGATGATATAAAAGTTTCTAAATTAAAAATTTCGATTCCTTCAGAAAGAAGAATTTCTACTTGCTCTTTGATGACATCTTGAACGTCTTTTTTGGTAAGGTCACCATAAGGTTCAATAAAACCTCCGACTGTTCCCAAAGACGCGCACAGAAGAGTAGAAGGGTTTATAGCTTGTCGGGCAATTTCAACAGCTTTCTGGTTAATTTCTCGGATTTTTCCTTCTAAACCATATTTTTTAAGAATGAAGCGGTTTGATCCAAAGGTATTGGTTTGGACAATATCTGAACCGGCTTCAACATAGCTGTGAATAATATTATAGACCACGTCGGGGTGAGAAATATTCCATTCATCAGGAAGATGGCCAGCTGGTAATCCGGCTTTTTGCAAACGAGTTCCCATGGCTCCATCGAGCACCAATTTTTTCTTTGATAGTAAGTCAGTTAGCACAGTTTTACTCCTACTGATTGGACCTTTCATCAAGGTATTTACGATTCAAGCGACCTGGGGATATTATTCAATATTTGTAGAAAGAAATCAACAAAAAGTTAATACCTTTCTCATGAAAACTCTTTTATAATATTTGAAGTCGTGCATTTTATTGCAGGTTTTTGGTACAATAAGCTTAAATAACATCAATAAAGGTTATGAGTGGGCTAAAAAAATAAATTTCCATAGAGCTTAGAAATTATTGAGAATAAACTAAAAAAATTAAATATTTGATAAATTCATGGGGGTGTTGAAATGTATTTATTGGGAACTGATATAGGAACACAAGGGACAAAATCCGTTCTGGTTAATGAGAAGGGTGAATTGATTAGTGAAGGCTTTAAGGAATATGGAGTTATTACCCCCAGACCATCCTGGGCGGAACAATGGCCGGATATTTGGTTAGATGCAGTAGTAGAAACCTTGGCGGAATGCGTGAAAAAGTCAGGGGTTAAACCATCTGAAATTGCTGGAGTTGCCATCAGCGGCCTCTATGGTGGTTCAGGAGTGCCCGTGGATAAAGACATGAATCCGCTTCGACCTTGCTTAATCTGGATGGATCGACGAGCTCGTGCTGAGACCCAGTGGGTGAAAGATAATGTTCCCAAAGAAACCATATTTGGAATTACCGGAAATTATGTTGATTCATATTTTGGATTTACCAAGATGATGTGGGTTCGCAATAACGAACCGGAAATTTGGAATAAAATTTATCAGTTTGTTACTCCTAAGGATTATGTCGTATATAAGCTGACCAATCAATTAGCTATTGATTACTCTTCGGCTGGTAACATCGGAGGTGTATTTGATATTAAAAAGCGAACTTGGTCAGATGAAATGTGTCAGATATTAAATATCCCTCGAAGAATGTTATGTGAACGCATTGTGAAATCCTCTGATATTGTAGGACCCTTAAACCGGGAGTTCTCTAATCGGACCGGACTTCTGGAAGGAACTCCGGTCGTTTCAGGTGGTATCGATGCACCAGTTGCACAACTTTGTGCCGGAGTATTGAGCGAAGGTGAACACGTAGCCATGGCAGGTACCTCAATGTGCTGGGGGAGCGTTCATGGAGGGCAGTATCTCACTCCAGGTTTGGTGAGCATGCCCTATGTAGTCTATGATGATCAAAAAATATATACTTTTGGCGGAAGTGCTACCTCAGGTGCTTTAGCCCGTTGGTTCCGGGACGAATTTGGTCAGTATGAGAAAGAAGTCAGCAAAAACACTGGTATATCAGCTTATACCTTACTTGAATTAGAAACGAATGGTATTGGGCCAGGAAGTGAGGGAGTCATCGTTCTTCCTTATTTTATGGGAGATCGTTCTCCGATTTGGGATCCTGATGCTCGCGGAACGATTATGGGATTGTCTCTCTATCATACTCGAGCTCATGTGTACCGAGCTATGTTAGAAGCGGCAGCTTATTCGTTAAGACATAATATGGAAGAAGCAATTAAGGTTGGAATGAAGCTCGATCCCGACTGTTGGATTGTTGGTGGTGTTGCCAAATCAAATTTTTGGGTTCAAATATTTGCCGATATCACTGGATTTAACATGAAAAGACTTTCAAAAGATGTCGAAGCACCCTTTGGCGATGCATTTCTGGTTGGTTTGGGAACAGGGGTTTTCGATAAACCCGAACGTATCAAGGAATGGGGCGATTTTCGACCAGTTATTACTGTTAACCAAGAAAACCATGCTCTTTATAACAAATACTATAAAGTTTTCCGTGATCTTTATGAAAATACCAAAAACATCATGAAAGAGTTGGTTGAGATATAATATATATATAATTGTTAAAAAATATTCATTGTTTGGTTGTGGAATAAAAAAATAAATTCTACAATCAATTTATCATTAAAAATAGAATATCGAATTTATTGTGAGAAAATAATGGTAATATTAAACAAGAATAGATTATAATAGAGCCTTAGAGAGGAAAGACATGAATAGTCGAGAGCGAATCAGAAAAACAATAAATCATCAAGAACCCGATCGAATCCCTCTGGATTTGGGGGGGATAGTAAGCGGTATTACTCGAGTGGCTTATCGCAACCTCATAAATGAACTTAATTTTCCAATTTCTTCAAGTGAATGTGTGATTGATCGAATCCAACAGCTGGTAAAACCCGATGAAAAGATTCTTGATCGGTTTCAAATTGATACCAGGTATGCTTATCAAGAAGTTCCACCAGAAATATGGAGCAAGGATAGCCCGGATTCTATTTGGGTGGATGAATGGGGTATAAAACGACGTTTTACTGGACTCTATTTCGATATGATCGGGCATCCACTTTCTCAGGTAGAATCCTTAGCAGATCTCAAGAAATTATCATGGCCTGACCCCCATAAAGATCAAACTTCCTATGATTTATTGCAAAGCCAGGTTGAAAAATTACATCAAAGAGAGAAAGCAGTAATTGTCAATATCATTGGTTCCTGTTTTGAATTTGGATGGTATCTTCGTGGTTTTGAAAAAATTATGATGGATTTGGTACTCAATCCTGATCTTGCTTGTGCTGTCCTGGATATTATGCTCGAATTCCAAATCGGACAATTTGATGAGTTGCTCAGTCGAACAGGAAACCTCATAGATGTAATCCTTTGTGGAGACGATTTAGCCACCCAAAACAGCCCGTTTGTTTCTCTTGACCTCTATCGCCGGTATATAAAACCTCGTCAGAAAAGGCTCTACGATTTTATCAAAACCAAAACCAATGCACCTATTTTTTATCATTCCTGCGGTGCAGTATCTTCCTTCATACCAGAACTAATTGAAATTGGTGTACAAATCTTGAATCCGGTTCAAGTGAAAGCGCGAGGTATGGATATACGTAAACTAAAAAAGGAGTTTGGGAAGCAAATCGTTTTCTGGGGCGGGATTGATACCCAATACGTGCTTCCCTTTGGAAAACCATCTGAAGTTCGAGATGAGGTTCGGCGCCGGATCGATGAATTAGCTCCTGGAGGTGGTTATGTTTTGACTGCAGTCCACAATATTCAAGCCGATGTTCCACCTCAAAATATTATTGCTATGTTTGAAGAAGCTATCCAATATGGAAGGTATTAAAACCTGGAATTCCTGTTAGGAGGTGGTGCGATTCGATAGGTTGTCGAGAATTAAATTCTAAATTAAAAAACTGAGAAAAATATTTAGGAGGGCAGAAAATGAAAAATAGTTGGTTAATATTTTTAGTTATTACGGTGTTAATGGTAAGTATGTCTTCTTTTGCTTTTGGTCAGGAGAAACCGGCCGAGGGCATGTATTTTCGTTTGGTAACCCATGGTGGTGATGACCCCTTCTGGGCGGTGGTCCAGCAAGGTATGTTGGAGGCGGCCAAAGAATTAGGTTGCCAGGTTGATATTGATTTAGCTGGTTCGGATTTAGCTCTGCAGCAAAAAAGATTTGCTGAAGCTGTCGCTCAAAAACCGAATGGGATCGCTTTAGTTATTAATGATGATACCGCTTGGGATAAACCGGTAGAGGATGCTTTGGCTGCTGGCGTACCAGTTATTGGAATAAATAACGACGATTCCCAAGGACCCGCTGGGAATAAGCGTCTTTGCTATATCGGACAGAGTGAAGAAAGAGCTGGATACATGATTGGATTGCGATTATTCCAGGAAGCCAAAGATAAAGGAATAGATCTAGCCAATGCCCATGTAGCTATGCCGGTTGAAGTTCCTGGAGCAAATTACGGTGTCGTTCGTTCTAATGGTATCAAAAGAGCGGGTGAAGAATTTGGAATCTCTTCGTTTGAGATTATTGATGGTGGCGGTTTGGAAATGACCACCATGGAACAAAGAGAAACTTCCTATCTCTTAGCTCATCCAGAAACCACTTTTATGATTGGTTTAGGTGGAATCGCTACTGACCGTTTAACCGATTCTCTTAAAGCAGCTGGTAAGGAACCAGGTGAGGTTATTGCTGGAGGATTTGATACCACTGCTGCAACTCTTAACGGATTACGGGAAGGGTATATAACGGCAACTATCGATCAGCAGCAATTCTTGCAGGGTTATTATGCAGTATATGTACTTTATCTCTACAATAAATATGGATTTACTCCAAATATAGATACCGGTGGGTACTTGGTTGATAGTATTGAGAAGATCGACTTAATTGAGAACCTTTCCCCATTACATGTCAGGTAATTTAGATTCCGGCTGGTCGCTAAAATAACCAGCCGGAATTTTCTGATGATATACCATACCATATGATAAAAGAGGTCGGAAGATGAACTCCTTACGAAAAATATTGACCTTCCGCTCATCAAATACTTTATGGGTTTTTATCGCTTTAGTAGTTGTTTTTTCCCTTTTTACCCCCAATCGGATTTTTATTAATGTACGAAATATTTCTGCCATTGGAAAACTGTTTCCTGATCTGGGGATCATCACCCTCGGAGTTGGGATGTTGATGGTATGTGGAGAATTTGATCTGTCGGTAGCAGCGGTACTCCCTTTTTGTTCCTATGTATTTGCACGTCTTCTTTTTATTGGAACCAGCCCATTAATCAGTTTTATTGTTGCTATTATAACAGGTATGGCTTTAGGCTATTTAAATGGATTTATTACGGTAAAAACCCGGATGCCTTCGTTTATTACTACTTTAGGAACTCTATGGTTTTGGAGAGGAATTCTCTATGTTTGGTCCAAAATGATGCCCATGAGTATTCGTACTTATGTTCCTAATAACACTCCTTTTCAGTTAGCCATGGCCGGTAATTTGACCCCTTTTTTCCCTGTCCAGGTACTGTGGTTTCTCATTTTTGCTGTGGTACTGGGGATTGTTCTCCATTATCATCGCTTTGGAAACTGGGTGTTTGCTACTGGAGATAATCGAGATGCTGCTCGAGCAATGGGGATCAAGACCGATATGGTAAAAATTGTCTGTTATGTCATCGTCGGTGCTTTATGTGGTTTCTGTGCCTGCATGCAAGCGGTTCGGCTTGGTTCTTTTGCTGCAACGCAAGGAGTTAATTTTGAATTTAAAGCTGTGGCTGCCTGCGTGGTCGGAGGGACTTCTCTCCGAGGAGGAATCGGAAGCATGTTAGGAATTGTTTTAGGAGCCCTCATCATTCCAATCATTGATAATGGTCTCATACTCATGAGAGTTCCGGTGTTTGCGATTAGTGCTTTTATTGGTTTAGCAACCATTCTATTTGTATTGCTTAATACATACATTGAAAGGAAAATGAGATAATTCACTTCTTTAAAAGTGAGGTTTAGCCGATGACAACAGAAACCAATCAGAATAATGATATGGTGAAAATGGTCGATATCCATAAATGGTTTGGCCGGGTATATGCCCTGAGAGGGGTTGATTTTAACCTCAAACGGGGGGAAACTTTAGGTTTATTGGGGGATAATGGTGCTGGTAAATCGACCTTGATTAAGATTCTTTCAGGATATCATGTTGCCGATAAGGGAGAAATTTATTTTGACGGGAAAAAAGTTACGATTCACTCCCCCCGAGACGCTCGGAAGCTTGGGATAGAAACAGTTTACCAAGAACAAGCTTTAGCTCCCAATTTAAGCATTTCAAGAAATATCTTCATGGGTCGTGAGCCATTGAAAGGATTAGGACTACTGGATAAAAAAGTCATGGACGAGGAAAGCATGCAAGCACTCAAACATTTGGGTTTACGATTGCGCTCACCTGACGTTCCGGTGATTACCCTTTCAGGGGGGGAACGTCAAGGTGTTGCAATTGCTCGAGCCATCCATTTTAAAGCCAAGTGTGTTATTCTCGATGAGCCCACCGTAGCCCTTTCGGTGAAAGAAGTCAATGAAGTTTTAGAATTCATTCAACAGATCAAACGGGAGGGGATATCGTCTATTTTTATTACCCATAATCTCTATCATGTCTACGATATTGCCGAACGGTTTGTGATTATGGCTCGAGGAAGAAAAATGGCCGATGTAAAAAAAGAAGAAGTAACTCGTGATAACCTTTCGGACTTGGTGATAAAAAGTGCTATGGTTGAATAAAATGGAATTTCTGGGAGAAAGGAGCAATGGGAAAACCGGTGAAACAGAAAAATAATTATTTAAAAAAATTATTAACCACCCGGTCGTTTAGTATCTTAGTGGTTTTAATAGCGCTTCTCATCATATTTACCGTTTTTTCTCCCGGTGGTAACTTTATCAATGCTGAAAATATAAAAGTACTCCTGGCTTATGGTTCGGAATTTAGCATTATTGCATTAGGAGTCGGTGTACTGATGATTGCCGGAGAATTTGATTTGTCGATTGGATCCATCCTGGTTTTTTGCTCATATCTTTTTCTGATATTTTATAAGCTGAATTTAAATTATTTCTTGGTTTTAGGACTGACCATCGCCGGTGGTATTGCCCTTGGCTACATCAATGCAATAGTCACAACCAAAGGTCATATTCCGTCCTTTATAACGACCTTAGGAACCATGATGTTATGGAGGGGATTGACTCTCTGGTTTTCCGGAGGTCTGCAACAAGCTTGTGATGTTTCTTCATCTCCATCCTTTCTTTCCTTTTTAAACGGCACCATTGGAGGCGTGTTCCCAGTTCAAGCTTTATGGTTTATTATATTTGGAATTATTTTAGGAATATTGCTTCATTACACTCGCTTTGGAAACTGGATCTATGCGACAGGTGATAATGCTGATGCAGCTAGGGCTATGGGAATTCATACCCACATGGTAAAAATGATAGCATTTATCATTGTTGGAATTTTGTGTGCTTTTGTGGCTGGAATGCAAATCTCACGGGTGAGTTGTTTTACCTCCCGAACTGGCGAAGGATGGGAACTTAAGGCAATTGCCGCCTGTGTAGTGGGAGGGACATCCCTTCGGGGTGGCATTGGCGATATGGCAGGNNAGGTATTTTTCTGGGTGCTTTTGCGATATCGGTTATTGAAAATGGCTTGGTTGTCTTGAGGATTCCCTATTTTTGGACCTACACCGTTTTTGGTTTAGTTATAATATTTTCAGTTTTATCCAGTATGTATTTAGAAAAGCAAAAATGGGCTCAAAAATAAAAATATTTTAGAAAAGTTATAAAAAGAGCACTTTTTTTAGACACATTTTTGGTAAATAGTACAATTCTTAATAGGTAATAATTTTTTGGTTGAGTTCTTTCATAATACAGTTGGTAAAAGACC